>CALELH010000724.1 GCA_937902595.1 uncultured Myxococcales bacterium | reverse complement strand
GCCACAGCAGGAAGACGCTGCATCTCATCGACAAACTGCGCTGGAGGCCTCATCTGTGGGCGTCAGAATACATGTCAGGAGCCAGGAGAAGAGGGCACATTACAGGAGGGGGAGACCTGTGAGCAGACCTCCCAGTGCGGCGCAGGTCTCGTCTGTGAACTGGATAACGTATGCGGTGCGTCCGCGCAGTGGGCGGGGGTAGAGTGCGAGAGCGATGACCCCGACCTTGATCCAGTGGTTAGATTTGAGGTGCCAAGGGGTACGACAACGGCCGATTTTTTCTCACTCCCCTACCCTAACGATGCTCGAGTCACACGAGGACATATCAACTACGGTGGGTTTCCTGGAGCGGGCAGTTTCCCAGTCCCAGGTGATCTCGTAAGCCGCTATACGAGCGCCGTTAGCCAAGACAAGTACGGTTTTGGACGAAATGAAACCATCTATTTTCGTTTTCGAGGCGAGGTTGATTACGACAGCCTGTCCTTTGGCGGGACAGGCGCGCAGTTCCGCTTCATCGATCTAACCGCGGACACGGCGAGCTACGGCACCACACCGCGCTCCGAGTACTACGCAACAGGTGGACGCAGTAAGTATATCTGTCCGAATTGGCTTGGGATTAGACCAAGCGAAGGCAGCCCACTGAAACCACAGCACACCTATGGTGTCATCCTTCTTAAGGGTCTACTTGACGCAAACGGGGTTCCATTTGGCGCCACCGATGACTTCAAAGCCATGCTCGAGCCGGTTGAACCCCGTCATCCATCCATGGCTCACGCATGGGCTGCGTACGCACCATTGCGCGCTTGGATTCAAGAGGAAGGCCTCCAGCCCGACGACGTTATCGGAGCCACGGTCTTCACCACTGGCTCGGTTGCGGGGCGAGTCGCAAACATCCGTAACGTCGTTCGTGAAAATGCGCCACCAAGCATTATTCAAGCCGCGGTCTGCGATGGCGCGAACGTCTCTCCCTGCGAGGCTGGCGGAGAGCGTCGTTGTGGCTCAGTTCAAGCGACCTATACCGAGGTACACGCCAGAATAGAGATCCCTAACTTTCTTACAGGCACTCCTCCCTACGATCAGAGCGGTGGCCACGCCGAGTTTCGGAACTCACGACCTCAACTGAAGGGACGAGAGGTGATCTGCGCCGCGCTTACGATACCTAAGCTCAGACCACCCGCAGGTGGATGGCCGACTGCGATCTTCGCCCACGACATAGGTGGACACTTCCGCAGTGGGATCACCTCTGGCCTCGCCAAAACGCTCGCTGAAGCAGGCTGGGCAACCATCAGTTATGACGGCGTCCTACACGGTACGCGGTTTGGCCTCGACTCGCAGCCCAGCTCAGACCAAATCGCGCAACGACTGATGGACTTAGAGCGTCCGGGCTTGCTCAGAGACCAAGGAATTCAGGGGGCTGCGGACCTTCACGCGATGACTTGGCTCCTTGAAGAATACGGGATCATCCCAGCGGACAACGCCAACACATTGTCACCGGACAAGCTCGCCCTCATTGGACACGGAATGGGCGGAGAGTTCGCAGTCCCATTCTTAGCGTACGACCAGACCGTAAAGGCAGCTATTCTGGGAGGAACGGGCGCATCGATGAGCGACGCTGTCCGACTCATCCAGGCACCTAGAGACATGTCCAGCGAGCTTGAGTTCGGCCTCTCGGACTTTGGACTCAGCGACAAGAACGGGGCGATGCACCCAGCGATCCAAGTGATTCAATCGTGGCTGGACCAGCGTGACCCGCAGAACTATGGCTCGATGCTCAGACGTCCTCTTGACGACAACACCCCCAAGCACGTGTTCTACGTATATGGAGCCGGTGAGAGCGATGTCCCTAAAGAGACAAGAAACGCCCTAGCCATCTCCCTTGGTGTGAAGCTCGTCGGTGACGTCCTAGAGGAGTTATCTGCGATCAAGCGGGCGACCTCAGAAGAGCTGCCCCTGCGCGGTAATGACCGCGGTCGAATCACTCTTGGGCTTAAGCAATATCCGGTCGAGTCAGGCTCTGCTCATGAGGCCTTACTCAAGCATCCCCGGGCCTCGATAGACGTCGTGAACTTTCTCAACGGTCTCCTAGACGATCCAAACGGTGTCCCGTCCATATCACCTGGTCTACGTTAACTTAGGCCGCGCCAGTAGAACCCACTGAATTCGATGGGGATCGTGCTCCATCAGCTCGACACGCATACCGGCAGCCTCAAGCATGTCGCACATATTGTCAGTGGTACGAGCACGAGTGGACCACCCGAGCCGCTGGGTCATGAACCCTCGGTGTGGATGCTCTGCCGTGATAGAGGTTATCAAAGCGCCCTCCGGACCCAATCGGCTACGGAGCACCTCGAGATGGCGACGTACTTCCCCGTCACCCAGATATTCACTCAACCCGAGGTAGAGTACGCAGTCAAATTGTCGATCGGGTAAGTCATCCACCGAGCCGTCAAGGACGACCCCTTCTGGGAGGCGCTCCGCGACGACCTCACGAGCAGCGGGATCAGGATCGACCAAGACAGGCGATGGTACCCGTGACCATCGGACATCTCTTGCGGTCCCGCACGGCACAGATAAGGCGCTCCTTGCGCCAAGCCGTCTGACCAGCTCGCCCGCGATCAGCCAGCGCCAACGGACAGCTCGTGTAACGGGTGACCAGTGAGCCCAGCGATCAACCATCCGACCGAATGCGGTGCTGCCGGCGGGATCACAATCGTACAAACGATCCATCACCAAGCCTGAACCGCCGAGGCGTCGCGCCAAGTAAAGCACCGCGGACTGGTCGAACATACTATCGCCCGTCGCCTCCGAACCTGTCAGCTTCGGGGGAGCCGAGCTCGGTATAGTCGGCATCTCGCCTCGGCCCATATCTGACGGATTTTGAATCAGGGTAAACGCCCAGAACAGCTCCGTGATCCAGCCGAATATGGCCAGAACCGAGCCAAAGCCCTCACGCAAAGCGGTCAAGATCCGACTACTCGTCAGCACAGCGATAGCAACGAAGGCCAACTCGCGCGTGTCGACCCAACACACCGCGAGTAGCGGCACGACATTGCAAAGAATGAGAAAGAGCGCCGCGAACCAGCGCGCCGCAGGATCGGCTGACATCGAATGAATGAGTCGCTGGGCGCTACGCTCATGACCAACAGCCTGGACAATGGGCGCGTCTTGAGTCTCAGCGCGACCATCCCGAAGATCGATCGACAACCCATGCAGCTTCCGAGCCCGTGCCGCCGCCAACGCCGGAGGCCCACCGATGGTGGGCAACTGTAACGAGGTGCCATTCAACCAGGTGCACCGTTCGTCGGCATAAGCAGCGACATCCTTGGGATCATTGACCCGTGGTCCGTTTACGAGGTCCCGGAGGGTTCGCTCCGCAGAGACACTCCAGATACCGGTTTCGGGGACGGGCATAACCGAGACGAAGTCGGAGCCACAGGCGGCCAACCTGCCAGGAAGATCTGGAGTCACTGCGACGCCTGGGCCGAGAATCAGCACCTGCTTATCCGTCTTTGGCGCTACATCCCCGATAACGATCCGCTCGGGTGGAGGCTCAAGGGGCGGTACTGGCCGTTCTTCAGGTAACCACAAGATGTACTCAGGCACGGTCTCTTCAGCATCAGGAAGAGCGCGTAAGGCGAAGCGTGCAGTGGTCAAGAAGACCAAGACTAGAATCACCGTAATGATGGTCAGCAACCAGACCATTCATTCTTTCCGTTCTTTTATCGTTCGGAGGCCGCTATGCTGCCGCCCCATGGATGAAAACCTACCCGTCGAATCCCCACCGTGTCCTGTCTGTGGTTCATCGGCCTACACGGTCGTCATCAAAGACGTCCGCGACCGAGTTTGGCACAAACCGGGGCAGTTCAACATCGCGCGTTGCGACGAATGCGATCTTGTCGCTACCCGACCGCGCCCAACGAGCGAATCATTAGGCTTTTACTACGAAGACACGTACTCAGGCGACTCTGAAGAAGGGATGAGAAACTTTCAAACTGAGAGTTGGCTTGGGCGGCTGATCGCTCATTACAGACTCAGAGTCGTGGAAAAGGTCAGGCGCATTCAAGAGCACGATCGAATCCTTGACGTTGGTTGTAGCTACGGTGGCTTCCTGAGAGTGGTGCGTGAGAACCGCTCGTGTCAGACGAGCGGGATAGACGCCGATGAAGGGAGTATACAGGCCGCTGTGGATCCGGACGTCACAGACTACCGAGCCGGCTTCTTGGAGGATGCAGACTATGCGAATGAGGCCTTCACAGTCGTGACGTTTTTTGAGTCTTTGGAGCATCACACTGAACCAGTACGAGCCCTTAAGAAAGCACACGAACTCTTAGAGCCTGGTGGTCTCTGCGTCGTGGAAGTGCCGAACTATGGTGGTGCGTGGCGTAGGCTGTTTCAGTCCTCGTGGCTTCCGCTACTCATCCCTCAACACGTATACCACTTTACCCCTCAAACTCTGCGAAAGGCTTTCGCCGCCGCGGGCTTCGAGAGCGTAGAGCATCACCAGACGATGTTCTATCCACTCGAGGGTGTCGCGAGCCTTGGTATCTGGCTAGCGCGGATCATGCGGACTCCTCCGTTTGGGAGTCCCCCGTCCTGGCGAACGCCCATCGATATACTCGTCTTCCTACTGCTCTGTGTATTGTACCTGGTCGTCGAGATACCCAGTCAGGCGCTGCTCAACGTCTTTGGTATGAGCGGGCATCAGCTCGCCGTGGCTAAACGCACTCAGGCGTCTTCCTCATTGCCCGACAGCTCGACAGCCTCCGTCGGACTTGATGCAACCTCTGGTGGACCACCGAGCGCGACCAACTGACGCCCCTGCACAGCCAGCGGGTTTCCGTCTACGAGACCAGCCGGCAATTTGCTGAGCACGTGCTCTGGGTCGCGTATCAAGAAGTAACCATTGGGAATCATTCGGCCGCTAGCCATCCAGAACCCTGTGCCCACACGGCAATCATGGCCAAAGGCAGAGCCAAGGAATCGTTGGCCGGTCGAGTGAAGCGCCCCGTCTAGAGGGACTCTAATCTCTTGGTCAAAATTGAGGTCCATACTGTAGGCCCCACTCGTCGTCACCGCGTTGCGCCCCAGGACACACTGCTGCATCAAATACTGACTCGCGACACTTTGCTCGTAGAGCGTGCTGAAACGAATAACGGACTTCTCACTGACGATCGCGTCGCGACCGACTGTACAAAACTCGACGTTCGCGCCGCTCATGACCTCGACACCATCATCCAAGTTACTGAGCAGCACTCGAGCGTACGCACCAACACGAACACCGTCTCCCAGTGTTGAGCATTCCACGATAGCCGTCGGGT
>CALELH010000723.1 GCA_937902595.1 uncultured Myxococcales bacterium | reverse complement strand
TAGCTCTGCCGCCGCTCGTTTTTTACCACCTCGCGCTGGTTGTCGAGCTTCTTCTGTGTAAGGGCTGGCAACAAATTCTCCATCCGATCCGACTCAAGCCACAAGGCCAACTCCAGGTACTCGCTTGGCACTCGCTCGTAGTAGTTCGTACGATCATTGCTGGTCGTCCCATTGACGGCGGCACCGATAGGTGAAAGCGGCTTAAAGTACTCATCGTTGAAGTTCTCAGACCCCTGGAACATCAAATGCTCAAAGAGGTGCGCAAACCCACTGCGGCCCGTAACCTCGTTCGCAGATCCGACCAAATACCTCACCTCGACAGCGACGACCGGTAGGCGCGCGTCGTGGCTTAACTGCACTGTCAGGCCATTACTCAAGGTGTAGGTCTCAACATCCAGCTTCAAAGCCGGTGTCTTAGATGCAGGGTCCACCGCCGCGGTCTTCTCGGACCTCTCGGCTGGTGTTCCTTCAGGGGTTTGTGCCCCGCCACACGCAACCAAGCTCACGCTGACCGCCAGAAGAAGATGTCTCACATGCGCTCCATTTATCGGTAAGGAGATGAAGTTGATTAAAACAGTGATCGGGCTTCGTCAACGCTCTGTCCGTCTTGGGCAGAGATTCTCAGGCCGAGACATAGTGAGCAACGGGCCAGAAAGCTCGCCTATTCCGCTCCGGGCCCAAGGGGCTGCCCAAAACTAAACTCGACGAAATATCCATCAGGATCCTTGAGACCACAGTAATAGCCAACTGGAAATGGCTCCTGTCGCGGCGCCCACTCTAGGCAGCCACCAACTGCAGCCCTAGCTGCGATGGCGTCAACCTCTGCCTTGCTGCTCACAGCGAAGCCAAGATGGCTATAATCCTGTGGATGCTGCGGAGGCCGATGACTGCCCTCCATAAAAACGAAGATCAGCTCTGTCTCTCTCCCGGGCTCCGCCAACCAAACGACACGTCGAGCGCCGTCCCCCCTGTCGTGGATGACCTTGAGGTCGCAATAGTCCTGGTAGAACGCGATTGAGGCGTCCAGGTCGCGGACCTGGAGCGCCAGATGGGTGAGCGCCGGCATGCGGCAGCGACTAGAAGATACCGCGGGCGCGGGGGCTGGAGAGACCGTATGCGTCCATCGCCTGTCTCATGAAGAAAGGCACAGAGACATAATCTTCCAGAGCGATACAGTCCAAATTGGCTGCACAGGTGCAGGCCTCATTGTTGTTCGGTCCGCACCCACCCGCAGGCTGGATACGACGGTCGTACTTGACCGTTGGGAGTCCGTTCTCGCCAATCACCGGTATATGCCAGTCAGGCTCACCATCGTTATTGAGGTCTGGGCCATCTTCGACGACATAGGAGCGCTCAAGGAGCACGTTGGCATACTCTAGGACGCGCGCCGCTATCCCCTTCTGAACCGTCCGCCCAAAGATCTCTTCTGTTCCGAAGGTCTTCGCGACATAACGCTTACCAGCAGGATGATGAAATTCAATGCGGTTACCAAATCCGGGATCCGTATCCACGCCTAGCTCCCACACTCTCATCATATCGATCCACTCTTGTCGCTGATTCGAAGGAAGGTAGAGCATCGTCCACGCGATAAGGAACTTCTGTTGCTCCCAACCAACCTGAGGATCCAAGGCCACCGTGTTCTGTATGTTGAGACCACCGAAGCCTTCTCCCTCTTCATCACCAACGGTCGAACAGACCGTGGTCCCACGGTCAGGAAACCAACCCCGCGGCTCAGAGCCCCACCAGCTGACCCAGTCAATGGGCCGGTTCGGATAGCCCTCTGAATCGGTAGAGGGTTGTCCATTCAAGAGGGACTCAAGACGAGGCCCCTTGATGAAGTCATCACCCGTAAGGTTGTTGGCCAGCAGTCGACGAAACCCATCAGGGAAGAGGTCGGCCATACTGACGGCGCGATAACGGCCATCAACAAAGTCGCTCCGGCTTGAGCTGATGAAGTTGTCCTCTGACTCGGTGAAGAGGAAAGACGAGTACATCTTGTCATAGTAAGAGCCTGCGTTCTGAGTATAGCGACTGTTGTACTCGCCCTTGTCGTCCGCCAAACCATTCTCGATTGGCCGACCACCGATACCCACATCATCATAATATCCAGACGGTCCGTTCGGAATGACGACGGCCGTATTGGGCTCTCCCGAGAAGAAGAACGCATCGGCCTTACTGCGAACGACCTCGTCATTCCGCAGCTTATAGTGAGGTCCGTGCTCCGGTCTCGCGAGCAGACGACTGAAGTGATCAAAGGCCATGCCTGCCGCCAGGATATTCTGAGAGAAGTTTACGGACGCGACGATGGGCCATGCATCATCAAGGTTAAACCCCTGTCGGGCCAAGCCAATGCTGAAGATGTTTCTATACAGGCCCAGCCCTTTAGCCGCGTCACGAATCTTCGCGTTGTATCGGCCAACGGAAGAACTCGCCGCCGACCGCACGCTGAACGTTGAACGGCCACGTCGATAGTTTGTGAAGATGTGGTCGATCTCCTGCTTAGCGATCAAGAAATCGAAGAGCTCGTAGGGATCGGCTCCATTGTCATGACGGTACACACTCAAGTTACCAAGGTCTGCCCATCCGTCGGTGCCGAAGCCGTAGGGAACGCGGATCTCATCAGCTTGCGTAATGGACGGACCACCACGATAGAAGCCGGCCTCATTGCCCTGTGGCATCCTCAGAGCATCCCATTGAGCGTAATCAACAGCGCGGGTGGAGCAGCGAGAGTATTCCCCGTCCACCTTAACGATCCGGCCGTCGAGCACTGGGTGCCAAGCACCCATACTCTCTTCATCCCAGTCCGCAGGACGATAGCTGTCCACGTCGATGTTTCGGCAGTCACTGATCAAGTTGTAGAGGTTGTTGAGCTGAGAGTAGTGGACCGTCGACTGAGCGTTCTCAAACCAAGTAAAACCGAGGATACCACCGAACCCGTCCATCTTACTGAACAGACCGTAAGCGCGATCGGAACCGACGCCCATGTCTTCGTCCTTATAGACCGCTACGCTGTCTCCATAGAACATTCGAGCCGCCGCAAAGTCATAGGCGCCCAGCCCCATGAAGTCCTGAGTCACTTCACCGGCATAGTCCATCACTGAGCTGTGCATGAACATGCTCTGGAGGCTGTCCTTCTCTTCATCGGTTACAGGATCAAAATAGCGTGGCCCAACACAGCCGGCGCCGTCCTGCTGCAGGCTGTCGCACTGCTGAGTTACCTGCCCATTCTTGGTACGTAGCTGCCAGTATTGAGGTCGATAATTGAAGGCGTCCGAGGAGCTAACGAAGTTGTGCCTTAGTCCAACGCTGTGTCCCATCTCATGGACGATGACGGCCATATTCGCTCGTTGCGAGATGTAATTACGCATTCGCTCGGCTCGCGCCTGCTGTACTGCCTCACTGTCATCGGCGTTGAAGGCCCCAAACTTCTCTTCGAGGACGTCGGCCAAACCGACCATCGCCAGTGGCGCCGGCGCTTCATGACGAATACACGCACCGCGCTCACCTAAGGCCTTCTCCTTCAAGTGCCGAATCTGACGCTCGAAGTTAGGGTTACCCCCTCGAATCGGGCTGGCTCGGTCGAGCACCTCCCCTGCGATGGGCAACCCCATGGTGCCCATCATCTCCTGCACCATCGGCGTCATAAGCTCGGCCTCAAACTCCGTATTATGAGCGTGGCCAGCGCGGGCATGAACGATCGCGCGAGTCTGAGACGGCGCGTCGAGGCTCGTCTTAACGTGCTGTAACCGTTGCATGGTGTCGATGACGGCTGCCTGCATCTCAGCAGGAACTTCGGCACCCTCAAAGTCAGCAGGGTCGGCACCGGTGAAGTCAGCGACGCGTCGGTTCAATCCCTCTTTATCGACACCACCAATGATCCCGCTCCCTGTCGCGGACGAAGCCGCCTCGGACCAGCGGCGTACATACTCGCCTTCGGTGATGTCCTCAGTGGTGAGTTCGCCCTTGAGATAACGAACCTTGTCGATGACGCGCTGGCTCCAGTAATCGTTCACCCAGGACCACACGTTGATGCTCGCGGCGACGGTCTCACCAGTGAGTGGGTCCTCTGAGTCCGTATAAATTCCCCAGGGAGATGGCGTCTGAGGTGTGGGGATGACGTTTACCTGGTGATATCGCAGGTCACCCATGCGCACGTTGAGAGCGGCCTTACAGGTCTGGTACAGCGCCGGAAAATCCTCTCCGGAGAATCGCAACTGAGTCCACGGGCTCGCCATAACCTCGGCACAGTCCGCCGATGTCGTACCCACCGGC
>CALELH010000722.1 GCA_937902595.1 uncultured Myxococcales bacterium | reverse complement strand
CGAACGCGCCGTATCTAGTCTGTACGCCATGTCGGGTTATTGCCGCCGACGGGCTCGCTCTGTGTGGGTCTGCGGATGGATGTGCGTCGGATGGGGGTCAGCTGGCTCGGCTTGAGCCGGAACAACTCATGGCGGTGATGACAGCCCTCCGTCTGCTCCGGGACGAGTTTACGGTGTTGACAGGTGCCGTGTTGTCACCCAGCGGAGCGTGGACTTGGGGTGATGAAGGCGACCCTGTCCCCGAGCAGCTCTGGGCGAATGACGCCCCTGCCTCTGAAGGACAGTGCGCGGTGCTCTCCGAAACGGGGCGCTTAGAGTCGCGCGACGAATGCGCTCTGCCGGCGCTGTGCCAGCTGACCGGTCGCTCAGGGTGCTCGAACTAAGGTTGATCTTCGAACGGTCCCAAGGTATTCGGAAAACCTACATGAATCTTAGGGAAATCACTGGTGGATACGCTCTATCATTGCCTGGCGCTTTTTGGTGGCATCGGGGTCCTGGTGTACTGCTCCGACTGGCTTGTGGATGGCGCCGTCTGGGCGGCTAGACGACTTGGGGTGTCTCCTTTCGCCGTGGGCCTCACCATCGTGGCTTATGGTACGAGCTTACCGGAGGCTGTGGTGAGCGTCACCGCTGGTTTAGACGGCGCCTCTGAGTTCGCCATCGGCAATATCGTCGGCAGTAACATCGCCAACATCGGTTTAGTGTTGGGGATTACTGCGTTCATTTCGCCGATCTCCGTCGCTCCAGACAGTAGCTTGTTTCGAACGGAAGCGCCTTGGCTCACGAGTGCGACGGTCATCGCGGTATGTGCAGGCGCCTTTGGTGTTTTTCACTCGAGTCACCAAGAGCCGATGGTGGTCGTGGGGATGATTCTCCTGCTTTTCTCTGTTTTGTATACGCGCGAGGCGCTCACCGGTCATGGTCCAGGGCATCACGTTGGGGATGTGGTCGGTGACAGCGTGAAGCTGCTCCGCAGAACGATCCTTCGTGGAGGGAGAAATGTTCAGTATGACGAACGTATCTCCGGAGAGCATCGAGTCGAGGACTTGACCACGGCGGTGCTTGGGAGCCTCTCTCCGAATGAAGAGCGGGACCCAGACGAGGGCGACGAAGCCGACGAAGACGGTGCCGAGTCGTCAGATGAGGCCGATGATGATGCGTCTTGGGGAAAGATTACGCTGTATCTCATCAGCGGGTTTGTCGGGCTCGTAGCAGGGGCCAAGCTGATGGTGTGGGGTGGCACTCATATCGCGACCACTCTGGGAGTGAGTGACCGAATCATCGCTGTGACCATTGTGGCGATCGGGACGTCATTGCCGGAGTTGGCTGCCAGCGTGGCCGCGGCCCGCAAGGGTCACCCGGAACTCGCGGTGGGGAACGTCGTCGGTAGTTGCTTATTCAACCTGACCTTTGTTCTGGGAGCAGCCAGTATCGCGGCGCCGCTTACGGTAGAGTGGGACGCGATGCAGGTCGATTTCTTCGTCATGCTCGGGCTGACGATTGGGATGTTCGTTCTCTTGTGGTCAGGGCGGATCTTAACGCGCTTCGAGGCGGCAATATTGGTGATTGTCTACGCCGGGTTTCTCTCGTGGGTTGGATATCAGGTCATCACGAAGACGCCTGCCGATACGGTGAGCTCAACGAGCGATGTTGAGGTTCATCAGGTGCTGGAGGTTCAGTCCATAGGGCCTCGTGATGTCGTCGTTCGAGGACGAACTCTCACCTAGTCATGAGAGACGAGGGTACGCGCCGCTCCGACAATCATTTGAGCCCCGTCAATCATGTGAGCCCCGTCTTCTTTACGGGGGACTACAAGTATCTCTCGATGGTGTTTATGACCTCGATTCGGGCCACCAGGTCTTGGATGTAGTCCAGCTTATCGATCTGAATCACCAGGGTCGGTGAGCGGTCGTATCGACTAAACCACTCCTCGTACAAGTTGTGCAGTCTACGAATGTAGTTCAGCGGTATGTCCTGCTCTTCGGGTCGCCCACGCAGCTTGATTCGCTTACGCACTGTTCGTACTTCGGCCCGCAAGTAGATCATAAGGTCCGGTGGTCGGAGAGTCGCGACGATGGACTCATACATATCTCGATATGTCTGGTACTCTTTCTTACTCATCTTCCGGGACCGGTACAGGTTCTCCGCGAAGATCTCAGCGTCCTCGTAGATCGTGCGATCTTGAACCACGGTCCCTGAGTGGTCGGTCAGCTCCTGGTGAAGTCGGAACTTGTGAGCCAAGAAGTACATTTGGCTGTGAAACGCCCAACGTTTCATGTCGCCGTAGAAGTCGGTCAAGAAGGGGTTGTCCACGTTCGGCTCGTAGAACGGCGTCAGGTCGAACCGGTAGCGTAGAAAGTCCACTAGAGTGGACTTCCCTGCACCGATGTTTCCGGCGATGCCTATATATTTTCTGGGTCCGGCCATGGAACGACGCCTACTGACAAATTGGAATTCCGAGCCCGACATCAAGTCGGCACTCCGTACCCACCGCGCAGCGGGCATAATCAATGAGAATAGGCCCACATTGACCGTTGCGTGGATAGACGATCTCCAGCTCGGTACGGAAGTCGCCAAAGGCCCGGCCGAAGCCGTCCACAAAGAGAAAGAAGTCTCCTCCCAGCCATGGGAAGTCCATCCGGCTCAGAAAGCCGAAGGCGTTGTCATTACATCCAACCTGGGAGATCTCCGGGAAGCATGGTTCATCTCCCGGATCGTTATTGCCGGCGTTTCCTTGTCCTCCATCTCCTTCAGGCGAGGCATCAGCCCCAAGGCCTGCGTCGGCGACCGCCGAACCGTCGGTCTCCGGAGCGGCGTCGACAGCTACTGCGGCGTCGGCGGCCGCGTCCACGAGAGGCGGAGCCGCGTCT
>CALELH010000721.1 GCA_937902595.1 uncultured Myxococcales bacterium | reverse complement strand
GGTTGGGTGTCGAGGATGTAGGTGACCTGAGTTATCTCGCTCCGATTACGCGCCTCGTCGATACAGGAGACCGAGAGCTGCCATGGTCCGTCTGAATCCGGCAGATTCAAATTGACTCGAGCCGCCCAGAGAGCCTGGTAGACGATGTTGGGTCGTGGCTCACCTGGTCTGCTCGCGCTGACCATCAGGCGGAGGTCACCTGCAGCCGTGGCGCCATCGGTGCACTGAACGTCCAGGCTGACACCTTCGTGAGCGTTTAAGAAGACCTGCCCGTTAAAGCTCCGTCCGCTGCTCAGCACCGCGCTCAGGATCTCGGGCGGCGCTGTATCTACTCGGATATTACGGGTATACCGCGTCGTGTTTCCTGCCTGATCCATCAGGCAGAGGCTGATGGTGTTCTGGCCTTCTTGTAGGCCGTCGATAGGGACCGGCCCCGGACGATGCGGGAGATACCCCTCGTCGACGGCGCAGTCAGCGAGGCCGATGGCAAGCTTCATCCGCACTCGAGCTTCTCCGGCCACGTCAACCACGACGTTGGTGCGAGTCTCTGCGATGGCCTCACCGTCTCGAAGGACGAGCTCACCTGTCGGCGCGATGGTGTCGACGATGATGCTCGCGCCCATCAGCGCGGTGTTGCCGGCTCTGTCCCTCAGACACACGTCGATGCGACGCTCGATCTCCCCTACGCCCAGCTCCCAGCCGAGGAGGGCTCGATACGGTTGATACGGCGCGTCGTCACAGTCCAGGCCGCTGCCGACGGCCATCTCGGCGATCCCGCTCCCGCCTGGGTTATCTACTGCCCTTATCTCGAGACGCACGCTCAGCGCGCTGGTATAGGCCGATCCTTCATTGATGCGAACCGCGCTGCCCTCGGGTCCAACCGGTGGCGCCGAGGTGTCCAAGGTGTACGGTATTACCGATACATCGCTCTGATTTCCTGCTGGGTCGATGCAGCGGACGGCGAGTCGTGAGTCTCCATCTTCATTGGGTAGGTCAATGGTGACGAGCGGTGACCACGGCCCGCTATAGAGCTGCCGCTGCTCTGCGTCGAACACCACCATTCGGATGGCCGTTGGGTTCGTCGCGCCATCCGTGCAGATGACCTCTAAGGGCACCGCGCTTGGATCGTTAAGATAGCGATTACCAAAATTAAGCTGGGCATCGATCAGGGCTGGGGCCTGGGCGTCGACGTGGACGACGACCGGGAACTCATCGCTGACATGACACGCATCTCCTCGGAACTGCACGCCCAGCACCTTACTCCCATCATTGGGCGACAGCTCAATGTCGATGGCTCCGCGCTCCGCGTCATAAGGACGAAAGTCCTGGGACTGGTCGGTCGCTAGATCCCCCGTGATCTTCACGGCCGTGGCCCACTGAGGTACTTGGGCGAAGGCCAGGGTGTATTGAGGTGAATCTGCTTGGAGCGGGACGTCATCTGCGCTGATGGACACCTGCTGCCGCGCGAGCTGAAGGGGCTGCTCTCCCTCTGGGAACACGGTGACCGAGTCCGACGAGATCGTCAGCTGTCCTTCTCCCGGCTCATACCCGATGCGACAGGCCTTGAGCTGATACTCACCTACAGGGATACCCGCAATGCGAAAATCACCCGCTTCTCCGGTGATGACGCTGAAGGCGCTGTCGACCAGCCTCACCTCGACTCCGGCGTTGGAGTCGGACGCCGCTAGATTGAGTCGCCCCTCGAGGACACCTCGTGAGAGCGGGAGAGTGATGGTCTCGACGACCGCGTCCGGGTGACTCGTGACGACGACTCCGCTGACGCTCTGGGTGTCGAAACGATCCTTGGCCGCCCGCAGGGTGTAAATGCCCGCCGGCACATCGTCGATACGAAACGAGCCATCATCGTTCGTCACGGTCGTGAGGCTGGTATTCGATAGGGTGATGATCACATCGCCATGACCATCCGCGCCGCTGCCCTCGAGCAGCGCGACCCCGGTGACTACCCCCGGGTCCGACTGCAGGGTGATGGGCGTCTCCAAGACGACCTCTTGGCCTTGCTCAAGCTCGATAGGCGCGACAGGAGGCTGGTCAACCTGATAGGTCACGTAGTTGGGCGCTGAGAGCTCCAAAGTGTACGCTCCTGCGTTCAGGAACAAATCGAAGGCGCCGGCTCGATTGGTCACGGTTCGAACCCCAGCCCCGACCACCTCTACGGTGATCCCGGAGTGGTCACGAAGAGCCTCATCCTCGATAGCGAGCTGACCCTCCTTATGGGCGAATCCGCTGATACGACCGACCCCCGGAGGAAGCTCACCGCCTGGTTCGATCTGAGGGTTTGGGACCATCAGGATGTCCTGAGTGATGTCCTCGGCCGCATCTAGGCGCCCGAGTTCGATGACCTGGGACACATGCCCAGCGTGCACAACCTCGAGGCGATACCGACCCGGCGCGAGGTCCTCAAACCGATAGGCCCCCGACGTGTTGGAGCCATCGTCGACGTTGTCATCAAGCTCCGTAGTGATGGGGTTATTGTCCGGGTCCGTAGGACCGGCGATGGTCACGATCGCCCCGATAATCGGCTCCCGTGTATCGATGTCCATGACGACACCCTGCAAGCTCACCTTACGCTGAAGCTCAACAGGCGCCTCTGGATCAAAGGGGTTCGTCGCTGGCACCTCGACACACCCCGTCGACGAGACGAGCATTCCCAGAACAGCGCTGAGCACGAATAGCGCTCTAAAAACATACATAAAGGTCCCTCCAACCACCCGAATTGGCACAGTACCGCTCATGGCTTAAAGCGATCAACGCTGCGGACACTCATCTGGTCAGTTTACAACGATTTCAGGTGGGCCAAGAGGAACCACTGAGGAGACTCACGAGGAACCTCTGGTCGTACCCCTCGTTTGGTTAGCCCATGGCCGGGACGCTTAGGCAGAGCCCGTCCCTGGGATGACAGTGAAGCTCTGAGGCTTCTCGGGGTTCGCTGGATAGACGCTTGTCGAGAGAGACTGCCCCGTCTTCTAACCGGAGCCAGTATCACGCAGGATAGAGGCCGTCGGCGGTCAGGGATATTTGTACCTAATCTTCACCCCATCGATCCTCTTCCCGTTCTGGTCGAGTAGGCTTGTCGGACCTAGATACTCGAGCAGACGACCGGTAGATCGGCTGTAGATAAGCTCCATCTCCGCGCCGGCCAATATACGCAGAAACAAGCTCGCGAGCTTAACCGAGATGAACACCGTGTCTCCCCTCTGCTTGCTCACAACCGTCTTGAACGAAAAATAATCGAAGCGACCAGGGATCAGCAGACGGAACTCAAGAGTGTCGCCAGTCTTCATCTGACCCTTGAGGATCCGCTCTCGAATCAGCCAGTGAAATCCTTGTCCGGCCACAGCGACAGGAGCACCCTGAGCCGACTTATACGGGCGACGAGTGAATGGGTCCCTTCCTGTGTCCCGACTAAACATGATGGGGACCCCCTTTTGGTCCAGGCGCACACCGTATGATTCGCCAGTGCGCAGGTCTTCGAACCGATGGGTGAATCGATCTCGAGGTGTCGTCATCGTTGATTCGAGGACAGCCCACTCATCGCCATTGGGACCAAAATAGCGAGTCTTTGATGACTTCGGCGTGTCCCCACTCATGACCACCGTATGCTGCTCACGGTAGTAAGTCGTTCCGGTCTGGGGGTCCTTCGCTTCGGCGGAATACTTGAGTCTTCGGTCAGCCCCTGCTTCGGGTGCGGCGACGCTAGCTATAGGCCACAAGAAAGCGAGCAGCCAAATCGAACAGACGAGGTCACGACCTATTCTCACCGCCATGTATCCCCCCTATGGCCGTTTAATGATCTGAGACTAGATATGGCGAGCAGTCAATCGTTGCGTGTTTTCAGCGTCCAGGCACACCACCCTACTGATTGAGCCAAACCTTCCAGTGAGGCCCTGCGGCGTCACGCCAGACGAAGCCACCGCTCCGGTCGCTCGCGCCTGTCTGAATTAGGTCGAGCCGCCGATCTCCGTCCATGTCCATGGTCGTAAACCAGCGCGTATCAATCCCCCAACTGGGGGCGAAGAATCCATCATCTAGACCGTTGTCCGGAACTGGCCACCGGACAGGATCCGCGGCGAAACCAGTCTCCTGACCAGGTCAGACTAACCAGTAAGCCCCCACCTCATCGCGCCAGACAAATCCACCACTGCGACCCGGGTTCGCGGTCTGGACAAGGTCGGGCACCTGATCCCCTGTCAGATCGATCGTCGCGAACCCTCGCTCTCCCTGAGTCCACCATAGGGCGAAGAACCCGTCTCCGAGGCCGCTCTCGGGCACAGACCAGCGAACTGCGTCGGCGGCAAAACCTCCGCCATCTCCGGGAAACACTTTCCAGAATGGGCCAAGGGAATCTCGCCACACATATCCGCCACGACGCTCACTGTCTGCGCTCTGCACGAGATCTAAGAGCCCATCGCCGGTGATGTCTATGGTCGCGAAGCTACGCTCGCCCTGGGTCCAGCTCGCGGCGAAGAAGCCGTCAGATAACCCGCTGGACGGCACCGGCCACCGAACGTGCTGTGCAGAGAATCCCCCCTCTACACCGGCCCAGACTACCCAATACGCCCCTTGGTCGTCGTTGAAAACATACCCGCCATCACGATGGGGGTCGGCGGTTTGGACGAGGTCTGGGCGCCCGTCACCGGTGAGGTCAATCGTCGAGTGCCAGCGCGGTCCATCGGACCAGTACAGGCTGAAGAAGCCATCGTCGAGCCCGCTCTCAGGCACGGCCCAACGAAGGTAATCGGGCGCGAAGCCACCATCTCGTCCAAGCCACACTCGCCAGTATGATCCGCGCTCATCCCGCCAAACATAACCACCAGAGCGGCTTGGGTCTGCTGTCTGAATCAAGTCCGGACGGCCGTCACCGTTCAGATCCCGCGTCGAGAACCATCGAGTCCCGTTAGACCAGCTGGTAAAGAAGAACCCGTCGCTCTGGCCGCTGTCAGGTACGGACCAACGAAGATACTCTTCTGAGAACCCTTCGCCATGTCCGGGCCAGACTTTCCAGAAGGATCCGTGGCCATCTGTCCAGACGAAGCCGTTGTCGCGAGAGATGTCTCCGGTCTGAATCAAGTCAGCGACACCGTCCCCCGTCAGGTCCATGGTGGCGAACCAGCGGGTGTTGGCTCCGTACCATGCCGTGAAGAAGCCGTCGTCTGAGCCGCTCTCTGGCACGGACCAACGGAGCGCTCGGGTAGAGAAGCCCGTTGATTCAGCGAGACCATCCATAGGCCCATCTCCAAGACTCTGACCGGGCGCCACATCTCGGTGATCAGAAACAGCGGCGTCTCCCTCGGAAGCCATGTCCGGCCGCTCTGGCTCTCGACTTGCCCCGCCTACGCTGCCGTCTGTCATGGTGACGCGACCCACGCCCATGTCTGATAGGGGGTCTGATCCAGTCACGCTGGAGCCGTCAGTGAGCCTTTGAGTGGGGGATCCGCCGAAGATCACCGTGTCGGAGTTGTCAGCCCCGTCGCAGCCGGAGGAGGTTACGACGGCGATGATGAGAGCGGCATAGATGAGCCCAATTTTATGCATTTAGATGTTCCCGGTGTCCTGATGAACGGCGCCCGCGCCCAAGAGCGCCCGCCTTCAGACGCGCGACACTCGCCTTTGTTCACTCTGGCCGTGAGAGGTCGAGTTCAGGACCCGTCGATGGCTAGCGCGGTGACGGATGACTCAAGGACCCGTTACCATGCTCAGGGATGAGACTGATGTTCTCAGCGTCCTGCGGTATGATGGTGCCAGGCGACCTTGAACCCCGATTGTGTTCAAACCGTTTTTTTCTTAGTAATTATGAGCAGCCCACGTCTTACCCAAGACGTGCAAACTAGGTCCCGAGACGCTCACGGAGAGGACAAACCACGCGATGCGCTCCC
>CALELH010000720.1 GCA_937902595.1 uncultured Myxococcales bacterium | reverse complement strand
TCAACTCACGTAATATCTCAGGGACTCGAACACCCCAACCGATGATCAAAGTGTGCCCACTCTCTAGAACACGGCTGTGACCTCTCTTGAGATCCTGGATCGCCTGATCAAGGGCCGTCGTAAAAAACGCGATCAACGCAGAGAAGATCACGACCCCGGACATCCCAGCGAGGACCGCGCTCACCTTATTGGGGAGCCAAGTCGCGTTGTCCTGAGACATGTTTCCGGGGTCCGTGAGCTGGAGGAAAGTAACCCACACTCCGTAAAAGAACTCATTCGCGAAGTTCTCGGCCTGGAAGTCCGTATAGGTCATTTCTAGAGCGAGGACGCCTAATCTGATGAGGATTAAGAGAACCATCGTGACCAAGAAGATGAGCAATAAGGCGAGGAAGATCGCTTTAGCTCCCTTGTCTAGATAGTGATCGACGCGGTAGCGCCAACGCTCAGACTTAGAAGCATTAATGCTCAATGATGCTCCCGGGTGTTCGTGACGCGTCTCGAGGCTCTGTACATGTTTCCCCTCTACTCGACCCAGAGTATAGAAGCGTCGCGCTCCTCCGGCAACTCAGGTGACTAGGTGAAGCGCTTGAAGAACTCATCGGACCAGTCTGTAAAATCATCGAGTGTTACATCCCCCCTTAAGGTCTGCGCCTCCTCAGGCGTTCGGCCATGGGCGATCGCGACCACGTGCATCCCCGCAGAGCGAGCAGCTTCTAGTCCAGCCGCGCTGTCCTCAAAGACAAGACACCCCCCTGGCGATACACCGAGATTCCGTGCCGCCAGAAGAAAACAATCTGGAGCGGGCTTGGACGGTCCATAGTCTTCAGCGGCGACGATGACCCGAAAGTGTTCACCGAGGTCGAGACGCTCGACGGCATGGTCTGCGCTCTCATGTGGGCTGGACGTCCCAATGGCCAGCGGAAGACGTCCGGACATTCTCCGAATAAAGTCGACCACGCCAGGGATCGGCTCAGCGTGCTGATCGACGAGTCTCTGAAAATGGCGATGGAGCACAGGCACAAGCTTCGCCTCGCCTAGGTCCGGTCGTTCCGCTCTGAGACGGTCTGCAATGACGGACCAACGCACCCCACGATAGGCAGACTCAGGCAACTCGATTGGAGCCTGTTCAAACTCATCGAGGGTCGCGTTGATCGCGGCCATATTGAACACCTCGGAGTCGATGATGGTGCCATCCAGATCAAAGATGATGGCCTCTATATTTCCGGTAGGCGGCGCTCGCATCTAGAGTGCGAGACCACGCCGTCGCGTATATATCCAAAGCGCCCCGCTTCCGAGCACAGCGACGATCGACATCCCGAAGATGATCGCCAAGACAGCGTCCTGGCCCATAGTCACCTTCACGTAGCCTAGGACCTCTTCCTGAATTACAGGACCTATCGAGCCCAGACCATTGATAATCCCGCTCGCGACGACCGCCTTCTCCTTAGTGCTAATGTCCATCGCCGCTGTACCCGAAAGCAGTGAGTCCGGTCCCATCATCGTAAAGCCGATAAGCCCCATGCAGGCGACGAACAACCATAGGTTAGTCGATCCAAACAACCACCAAACGAGACAGACTCCGCACATCGCGACGCTCATCCAGGTAATCACAGGCATCCGCTCGCTACGAAACAGCTTGTCCGAAGCGTATCCACCAACGATGACTCCCAGAAACCCGACCCAGTCAAAGACTGTGGATAGATGCCCAGCCGTCGCCGAATCGACCTGGTCTGAGAAGCCCTCTCGGATCAACATCGGTCCCCAGCTATCGAGGGCGTATCGAGTAAACTTAAAGCAGAAATAGAGAAGCCCCATGATCAGGACCACTCGAAAGACCTCATCCCATGGCCGGGCCAAACCTTTGGTTTCGGCTCCCCTCTCCTCATCCACCTCGACCTCGACTTCTTCAACGAGGTCTAGACCGACATCCTCAGGTGCCTCTTTGCCGTACACGTAAAAGAAGATCCAGATGGCGAACAGCACCATCGAAGCTCCCCAGAATGACCAGGCTACACCCAGCCAAGCGAGCATAAAGGCGGCGAAGTGCTTGGCCATGATGCTGCCGATCATGTAGCAAGTCCCCCACCAGGCCATCACTCGACCCCGCTCATTTCGGCGAGTCCACTGGGCCAAGATCCCGACGTTGCCCGGCCAACCTGTCGCCTGCGCGAAGCCATTGATAGACAAGAACACGATCAGCATCCAGAACATCTCAGGCCCGCCGGTGACCGTCCCCCCGACGCAGATGTTCATGACGATAGACGTAGCCATTCCGATCAGGAGTAGGGTGCGGCACGCGAAGCGCTGACCCAGACGGGCGGAGATAAATTGGCCGATCATGTAGGAGATCAGATACGCGGTCCAGATATGTGCGAGCTGCAGATCGTCGAACTGAAAGTCTTCCTTCAGGACAGGCTTCGCGATGCCGTAGCCCTTCCGACAGAAGTAGAACCCCGCATATGAGAGCCACGTG
>CALELH010000719.1 GCA_937902595.1 uncultured Myxococcales bacterium | reverse complement strand
CGCCGTCAATCCAGGTCGTGTATGCGTCTACACGGACCTGATTAGATTGTGTAAGGCACGCAGGTTGTTGACCACTGACCGTGCTGTTGATGCCGACGACGTTGTACCGGCCGCCTTGCTGATAAAGACCTGGTCCACCCGAGTCACCATAGCAGACCCCGCTGTTCACGTGCCGAGTGGAGTATTGCACCCAACTGACGCTCTGCACTGGCAGCGTCGTGCTTCGCTTAACCCCGCCGCCCTCGCCTTCACCGTTCCCGTTGGAGACGCCAAAACCCACGTAGCGTAGGTTGGTACCCACCAGGTTGTCGATAGGCTGGCGGTAGATCGGGTACACGGTTGCGTCCACTGAGTTTTCGAGACGGACCAGAGCGATGTCGTTGTTTCGGTTACGCTGTTCGTTGGCGTCACCCTCGACATAGTTCGGATGCACCCAGACCCCATTGGCCTGGTAGAAGGTCCCTGACCGCGGGCGGCCGCCGATTCTGGGGCGCGCGTCCGGTCCGATCATGAAGTGGATGTGATTCGCCGCGAGATTGAAACCGGACATAGTGGCCATTTCTTGGGCCCCGGTGATGCAGTGGGCTGCGGTGAGCACCCAGTTGTCATCGATCAGGACGCCGCTGCAGAAGCTCCCAAAATATTGGTTACGGCGTTGCAAGGTCATAGCACCGACGCCATCGAATCCGGCCTCTTCCTGTCCGTTCACGATCCGGTCAGTTCGCGTCTCGAGCGTCAGTGGATCCTGTGGAGCTTGGTCGCAGGCGACCAGTGAGAGGGAGAGCGCGATGGTGATGGTCGTGGTTAGACGCATGCGGTGTTCCTTGCAATCCTGGGGGCGCTTTGCGGTACGCCTTTGATCTCGCTGGTGTCACCGAAGTTCAGGGATCAGTCAGATCCCAGGCAACACTTGCTCAGGAGCGAGGTATACCACTGCTGCCTCTGTCGGGACCACCAGATCCGTGGGCGGATTGATTTGATCTTGGCCACTGCTCAGGTCTCGGACACCGATCACGAGGGCACCAGAGGTCTCTTTGACGTGGTCCCGCAACGCTCCGAAGGTCGCGCCGGCGCTCAGCCCGTCCGGCTGCCCACCGATGTACAGGCTGTGCTCTCCAACGGAGGCGAACTCGCTCATGAGCTGTGCCGTGCCGGGCTGATTGATCGCGTGGGCGAGCAGATCAAAGCCGAGTCTCGTCGTCTCGATGACCTCATTGGCGCCGGCGGTCTGAAGGTGTGCGACGTTCTCAGCGTCAAGGACCTCAGCGACCATGAAAACGTCGCGCTCTCGAGGGATCTCGCTTTGGTGACCGTCCAGATAGCTCCGGATGGTGAACGCGGTGAGAATCGTCGTCGCGTCGGCTTCTTGAGGTGACTTCGAGCGCGGTCCGATGAGGATCACACCGGCAGCGTGTGGTAGGCGCAGCTTATCGAGCTCGCTCTCCTTTGTCGGATCTCCACTCACCCATACAAAGTCAGACGGGACATCGTCGGGCCGGTCGCTTGGACCAAAGAGGACGACCTCTGTTTCGTCGGTGTTGACCTCGTTCAGTAGCGCCGTCAGGAACATTCTGGCTCCTGACTCGTAACCGCAGACGACCAAGTGGTTTAGATATGAGCTCATTCTTATCTGCTCCTCGCGGACCCCGAGGACCGCTCGTGGCAATGTTTGGGCGACGATCCCTGTCAAGAGACCTAAGGTGACCATGCCCGTGAGCATGAGCAGGGCGCCGACAACGCGACCGAGGCCGCTCACGGGGGCGATGTCTCCAAAGCCGACCGTCGTTAAAGTCACCAGCGCCCACCAGAAACCATCCCCGATGGTCTGCATGGCCGGGTTCTCGCCATGCTCGATTAGAAAGACGGTTAGACCACCAATGGCGGTGGCCGCGCCGACCAGGCTAAAGGCGAAGGCGTAGAGTAGGCGGTTCTCGACGAAGGCGCGCGCGAGACCAGCGAAGGGGTTGCTATATCGAAAGAACTTCGCGGCCCGCAGGACTCTAAGCAGGCGGACGGCGCGGAGGCCTCGGAGCGCAGGGACCAATGCGAGCACTGTGATCAAGTCGATCAGCGTGAGAGGTCGCAGGCAGTACCTCAGCCTCCCGACGACGTGAAACCGGATGGTCTGGCCTAGGTTCATGCGATAAAAGCCGATCGCGGATGGCCGAAAGGTCAGGATACGTAGGCTGACCTCGACGCCGAAGACCCATAGGAGCCCTTGGTCAATCGGCTGTAGGGCCACGACATAGGCGTGCTCTGCTCCGAGGCTTACCTCAAGGCACAAGATCCCTATGGACACAGCAATGAGCGTGTACACCCCAACTTCAATTCGCTCCTTCAGGGGCCCCTCACGGTGGAAGGCGTCGTGCATTTTTGTCCAAATACTCACGGCCCCGACTTTATCTCGGGTCGGGGGAATCGTCCATCTGACGTGAAATTACTGCGCAGACGAACCGATCAATCATCTCACTGGACCTATAGACCCCACCAATATTGGCCTCTTAGATGGGGGTAATGTCCCCAAAACATCAGATGTTTGTAAATTTGAAGTAAGCGAGCCGATTTGGCATCCTTCTTGAAATGGGTAGACTGTATCCTGTGAACATCCGTGTCAGTGCTTAGTCCGTTCGAACTCAAAAGAGGTGCCCGCGTGCGTACGTTTAGAACTCTACTGGTCTTACTTGGAGTGTGTTGGTCTCCGATGGCTACTCACGCGTTCGTGACGCCGTTCGGAATTGAGGTCAACACGGCCATTGAAGATGGCCTTCAGAGGCTCCGCGATATTCAGGCGGCAGATGGTGGTTGGGGCGAGCCGACCGGGCTGTCGATACTGTGCTTCTTGGAGCGGCGCGCCGGACCGGACTGGAACGCGCCCTCCGTTGGCTATATCGGTATGGACGCTGGTGACCAAGACCGTGTTCGCCGCGGTGTTCGCTACTGCATCAACAGTATCGATGGGTTTCGCGGAGGGACACCTAACTCGTACGAGACGGGCTCCTGCTTAATGGCGATGAGCCTCTATCTGGTCACTGGTGGGCCTGATGATGTCGGGGCCGCGAGCGGCGTGACTCAAGCGATCATCTCTGGTGTGAACGCCTTGAAGGGGACTCAGGGAAATCAGGGAAGCAATATCGGAGGATGGAATTATACGACGCCGGGTAACGCAGGGGACCTGTCGACGACTCAGTTCGCGATGGCGGGTCTTTCGGCAGCTGCCGCGTTGCGCGCTGACGCTGATCAGACGCTTCCCCGAGCGACACAGTTTATCAGTAACGCGAAGAATGGGGATGGTGGGCATGGGTACCGAAGCGGAGGTGGCTACTCTTCAACATCGACCATGACGGCTTCGGGAGTGTGGACATATCGTCTCGCGGCGAATCCAACGAGCAACGGCAATGTTCAGTCTGCGTTGACTTGGCTCCGAGACAACTATCGCTATGACAGCATCATTCAGCGCGGTGGTTGGAACGGGCAGTATTACTACATGTGGGCCGCGGCTAAAGCCTTTGAAGTGACCGGCGATGATGGGAGCGGGAACTTCTTGTTCTCAGAGGAGATCGGCGGCGTCAGAGATCCAGTGGCTGATGGATATCCGGAGGAGAGCCCTCGTTGGTACTACGATTTTGCTTGGTGGCTGATCGAGAGTCAGGATGGCAACGGCGGTTGGACGCGCAATGGAACCTGGAATGACACGGCGGCTACGGCTTATTCGATATTGATTCTGTCCCGCTCTCTCGGTGGTGTGTGCATCGTCGACGATGACATGGACGGGCTCTGTAGCATCGAGGACAACTGTCCCGACGTCCCAAATCCAGATCAGGAAGACCAGGACGGAGACGGCGTCGGTGATGTCTGTGATAATTGCCCGGATGTGCCGAACGCTGACCAAGTGGACGAGGACGCTGACGAGATAGGGGACGCGTGCGATCCTATCGTGTGCGTGCCGGATGGGATGAATGACATCTGTGACGGAGCCGACAATGATTGCGACGGCCTTGTCGATGAAGATCCAGTCTCGGCTGACCCGTGCGCGACAGGCAACGTGGGGATCTGCGCCGCTGGTCGCCGACGCTGTGTCGATGGCGAGGAGATCTGCATCAGTGAAGACAACCCCGATGAAGAGGTGTGTGATGGCCTGGATAATGACTGCGACGGACTGATCGATGAGAACGTAATCGGGGTCTGCGGTGTCTGCGGTGAGGTCGTCAACGAGGCCTGTAACGCCATCGATGATGACTGTGACGGAACCATCGATGAGGATGACCCGTGTCCCGATGATCAGGTCTGCTTTGAGGGCGAGTGCCGTAACCCGTGTGCGGGAAATGAATGTACGACGACGGACCTGCTCTGTAACCCAGAGAACCGCCTATGTTTGGAGCCCTGTGAGGGCGTTGAGTGTCCACCAGGCGAGCGCTGTGACCCTGACATCGCTCGCTGTGTCGATCCATGTGAGGATGGACCAGAGTGTCCGGCTGGGGAGCGCTGTTGGGAGGGAGAGTGCCAACCCAACGACTGCATCACGACCGGGTGTCCGGAAGGCTCTGTCTGTAACGGCGTTGAGTGTCTGCCAGACCCATGTGCCTCAGCTGAGTGCGAAGAAGGCCAGTTTTGCCGCGATGGCCAGTGTATCCCCGTGTGCGCCCAAGTCAGCTGTAGGTTGTTTGAGTCCTGCGTCGATGGGGTTTGTGTGCCTGATCTCTGCGGCGGTGTGAACTGTCCACCAGGCCTCACCTGTGAGGAGGGAGCCTGCGTCGGTGACCCCTGTGCGGAGGTTGTATGCCGAGAGGGAGAGCGCTGCAGCGAAGGTGTATGTCGCGTTGATGACTGCTCGGATATTGAATGCCCTCGTGGTCAGATCTGCGTTCACGTCAACGGCAGCCGTCAATGTATTTTCCCGAACCGAAGCGAAGGACCCCGTCCACCGAGCCCAGAGGCTGATGGTGGGGTAGATCCGGATCCCACCCTCCAGGATCTTGGGGGAGTCAACCCGAACCGTGATGCTGGTCTCGATCAGGGAGGCCCGGCGTTGCCACCGCCATCCGTAGATGGTGGGCCTGGTCAGGAACCAGAGGCTATCGCCGGATGCAATTGCGACATCGAGGGGACGCCATCCCCTTGGACGGTGCTGATGCTGCTTCCAATTCTCGCCTTGCGACGCCGCCGTCGTTCCTAAGGCTCGACAGGGAGCACGTCGGCGCTCTTGAGCCAGACGCCTAGGCCGTTGGGTAAGGTGACCTGGTGCCATCCCTGGTCTGTGCCACGGAGTCGAACCTTCACCCCGCTCGCCACGATGGCCTGACGCGGGTAGCGTGCGCCAGGGCCGCGATGGGCGGTCGCTCGCTCCGACACCACGATCCCTACGCTCGTGTCGTCGACTAGGTATGATCGGGTCATCAAAAGTCCAGCCGCGCTAAACGCGACTAAACCAGACAAGATCGAAGCAAAAGTCGCTGCCGTACGTCGACTGGGAAGAGACGCCCGTCGACCGAACCACAGAAGCGCGAAGAGAGCAGACCAAGCGATAATGAAGATGAGCTGGAGTGTCTGTGGCGAGACTTGAGTGAGCAGTCCTGTGCCTACGTCGTCTTCTCCCGGGAGGACCAGCTTTTCAGCTTTACCGCCCTTGAGCGCTCGGTCGATGACCGCTTCTCGAACCGCCTTAAGGTTGTGGCGGGCGCTTGAGTCGTCGGGATCGAGAGACAATACCTGTTCGAACGCGTGCACCGCGTATCCATAGCGACCTGCGTAGGCCTCAGCCGTCCCGAGGTTAAACCACAGGTCTGGTACGCGCCCTTGATCGTTCACGGCTCGGCGGTATGCGTCCGCGGCTTCGCTAAACTCACCTTTCCAGAAGGCGGCTTTCGCGGCGTCGCCTTGAGCGCTGAAGGCCGTCGTTGGAAGCAGTATGAGGAACAGCAGGAGGCATCGATTCATCATAGCTGGGCCTCCACACCTTCGATGCAGCCAGCGGCGCTCTGCACCGTACGAGCGAGGTCCTTGGGATCATTGGCTCGAGCAAAGCGTGCGTAGTCCAGCGCTTCCAAGAGCTCTGTCAGGGCACGGGCTGTCTCCCCATCGATCTGGGAGCGAAGCAAGATGTCGCCGACCTGAGCGTAGGTCTTTCCGTTCATGGTCTCCTCAAACCGAGTGGTGAGGTATGCCATCAGGATCCCGTGGATCGCCTCATAGCCCTTGGCGGCGTCTTCGTTCTCTTGAATCTGGCTGAGCGCCTCCAGAGCGATCTTAGCGGCGCCTCGGGCTGCGCGGGAGCCCGCAGTCGCGTCTCGTGACGCCCGCAATCGATTACTGAGGAGTCCTCCAATGAACAATAGGGGTACCCCAAAGACAAAAGAGAGAAACCACAGCGGAGCTGACGCGATAGGCGCTCTCGCCGTCTCGTCGATCTCCGCCCGAATCGAGTGGAGTTTGAGGGGGCTTTCGGCGACGGGGTCGCCGCTCTTGCTCTCTTGTGCTCTCGGTTTTGGGGTCCCGCTCACGTTTAAGAACATCGTCTTG
>CALELH010000718.1 GCA_937902595.1 uncultured Myxococcales bacterium | reverse complement strand
TGGCCATGCTCATCCTCAAGGCGCTGCCACAGAGCGCCTATATCGCCCGACCAAGAAAACGAGAGACCGCCTGGGCGAATGGCGGCACCGAGCTGCGTCTTGGTCGAGGCACAGCCCTGGCCGAAGAGATGGCGTCGGCACGCCCAAACAAGCCCAACGCCCTCATCGCGCTTGAGACCAGAGCCCTTGGGAGAGGCGCTTTGAGCGGGGATATCGTCATCACCTGCGCCATGCCCATCCCCATGCGATGGCTTAAAGAGGCGGGTCTAGGACGAGACCATGTCGCTGGAGTCTCCGTGTCTAAGAAGGGGCTCATGGCCCAACTTGAGCGGCGGTTCGCCGGTAAGGTCATCGAGACGAGGGAAGGGGAGGTCAAGGACGAGGGTGCCCGGCTGGCCACGGTGCGAGCCATGAAGGAGGGCAAACTCTGGCGTGGGACCTATGCAGAGGTACAAGAGCGACTCAACATCTGGGCTCTGTACGGAAAGGTTCACCCGGAGGCTGAGCAACCTTACAGCATCTTCTGCCAGGAGGAGTGGCTGTTAGAGCGACTCGAGGAGGCTGGCCTTGAGAGTGGCGCAGACATCGCCCTCCTGGAGGCGGCAGACCTCTTACCTAAACCCTTGGGAGACTGGGAACGCTCAGAGTTAGACCGGGTCTACCCCATGCGACTGGAGTTCAAGGACGTGACCTACCGCGTGGAGTACAATATCGCCAAAAAGCAGGTACGACTGCACAAGGTGGCGGGCCAGAGACGTGAACCACCGCCGAGACAATGGCTGCCTCGCTTCCAGGGCTTCAAGGTGCTCATGGTCGACCAGAGAGGGGAGCACCCGGTCCGACGCTAGGTTGTGGCGGCGGCGCGAACCCAGTCAACATAGGCCGCCGATGATCCTTCAGCGTCCACGTCTAGGGCCACGATCTCGGGCACATCGTACGGGTGAAGCTCCAGCAAGAAGACCTTTAGCGCATCGAGTTGGCTTAGGGCGACCTTGATCAACAGGGTCGACTCGGTCTCGACACAGGTCTCGCCATCCCAACGGTAGACGCTCTGAACAGCTGGGAT
Organism: uncultured Myxococcales bacterium; assembly: GCA_937902595.1. Lineage (GTDB taxonomy): Bacteria > Myxococcota_A > Bradymonadia > UBA7976 > UBA1532 > UBA1532. The sequence continues at coordinate 1,245 of CALELH010000718.1, read as the reverse complement.
AATGTTTACGCAGGCAGCGCCAGCGCGCTCCACAAGGGCTCTCGCGATCCCTTGAGCCGCATCTCCCGGGCAGTTACAAAGTACAACCTTCATTATATCTCCGTACGTTGGACGAACGCTCTAAACGTTACACTACCGTGGTGTGCCTTCATGGCGTATCCTACGCGTCTAGATTCCAGGAGGGTAGCCCGTGACAAGTCTCATCGAGAGCGTGGTCAATTATTTCCAGGAGGACGAGTGGCCCATTGAGCTCGTCAACGGGAACGTCGTTCGTACTGCGTTCAAGGGAGAAAACGGCCAATGGGCCTGCCATGGGTGGGTTCGAGAGCAGGAAGAGCAGTTCGTCTTCTATTCCCTCTGTCCATTGAACGTCCCGGACAATCGTTATGCAGAGGTCAGCGAGTTCATCACCCGAGCGAACTACGGCATGGTGATCGGGAACTTCGAGATGGACTACAGCGACGGCGAGGTCCGATACAAGACAAGCATCGACGTCGAGGGCAGCGAGCTCACGAACACCCTCTGCCGGCAGATCGTCATCACCAACGTCATGCTGATGGACCGCTACCTACCGGGCATCATGGCCGTCATCACCGGCGCCCAGACCCCCGCCCAAGCCATCGCCCAGATCGAGGCACATTAGGCCCAATCAATCGGATCAGGGCCGCAAGTAGCTAGTCGTTCCAGGTGAGAGCGGACCAACCGCACGTAGCACCAGGAACGCCTGGGTGGTCTGGGTCCCCCCAGTATTCGACCCGGCCCGCGACCTCCCAGTCGCTTTGATTATTGGAGTATTCAATACGAAGAGTAGCCCCTTGCACGCCGCCCTCGAACCCAGAGTAGGTCCGATAGATATGTAGGCTTGCGGGTAAAACCCTGCGGCGAAAATCGAATTCGTAGCCGCCGCCGTCAGCGAAGATGTTCCCACTATTGTTACACGCATCCCGTGCAGCGCCTGGCCTTGGATCCTGAATCGGATCAACCAAGTACCTCCAGCCCTCATCAAGCTCATTGCCATCGATATCGGCTAAATAGACTGCTGCCCAGCGCTGGCTATGGTCGTTTCCACGGTCCACGGGTCCCATCCGGCTCTCTTGAATGACCCGCCAGAACTGATAGGCGCGTGGTCGGGGGTCCGGCTCATCCAGGCAGCACAGCGCACCCGACGGTGGATTGACCGGTCGTCCTCCGCGCATGGAGAAAGGACCAGGATTGCCGACTGCTTGACCGGCTCCACAGCCCCCC
>CALELH010000717.1 GCA_937902595.1 uncultured Myxococcales bacterium | reverse complement strand
GTCGCGCCGCCAGGTGCACACGGTGTCGATCACTCGATCACGAATCGCGTCGCCCTTAAAAACACCACCGTTTAGGAGAATCGCGGCAGGAACGGCAGGCCCATCCTCATCCCCGTGACGTGATAGAAAGCCAGCGATGTGCCGGGTAATGGCAGGATCGCTCGCGTAGGGCAGCCCCCAAGCGCTCAGCGCGCTTCTTCCAGTCCGCTGTGGATGCTCGGTGATATCAGTCTTCGGGATGAATCCGTCCAGGATGGCCGACTCGACCTCATCTCGAGTGAGTTCACATGTCTGTGCACCGCCCACCAACTTGGTTCCACGGCCCGGAATCGCCACCGTAAAGCACTCTGGAGCCTCCGCTGGATCACTCAGCAAGACCTCCTTCGCGGCGCGGCACGATTGGACGAGCGCTCCCATCCGAGAGGCATCCAACGCTCCTCGCTCCCCTGAGATCCGGTGCTCAGCCACGTGGGCGAGAGCCAGATCCATATTGTCACCGCCGAGCAGGATGTGATCTCCGATGGCGATTCGCCGGACATCGGGCACCGGCGCTTCGCCGTCGGTGTTCCAGGCGATCTGAATCAACGTGAAGTCCGTCGTTCCTCCGCCGACATCGACGACCAGAACGAGGCGCTCTTCCGCTGCCTCTGCGAGCTCTGACGCGTGACTACGAAAGTAATCGTAAAATGCCGCTTGCGGCTCCTCCAAGAGCACCAGGTTTTCCCGTAGGCCCACGTCGGCAGCGGCTTGCACCGTGAGGGTTCGAGCTACATCATCAAAGGACGCCGGGACGGTCAACACCACCTCTTGGTCCGCGAGGAGAGCCTTTGGAAAGGCCGCGTTCCAGGCTTGGGTAATGTGCTCTAAGAACCGGGCTGACGCGGTCACAGGCGAGACCTTGGAGACAGACTGCTGCGCCCCCCATGGTAAGATCTCGGCCGTCCGATCGACCCCTCCATAGCTGAGCCATGACTTCGCTGAGGTCACCAAACGTCCCGGCACCTTAGCCCCTTGGGTCTGGGCAAACTGACCGACGACGTAACCAGGATCGGCGCCCTCAGTCCAAGGGAGCCGAAACGCGGATCTTTTGTCGTGCTCTCCCGGGAGATACATGCTTGATGGCAGCATGCTGGCCGAGCCCACTTGGCTCGTCGCCACGAGCTGGGGAATCTCCAACACCTTGACGGAGCGTGTTCCGTAGCGCTTCGCGCTAGAGATGTTTGCGTAGGCAACGGCCGAGTTGGTCGTACCGAGATCGATACCAACGATGTACTTCGGCTTTACCCTGCTCGTCATTGGAGTCTTTCCTAGGCCTCGTCCTGCTTAAGACGAACGTTAAACTCCAGGTTCCACGAACGATCCCCGCCACGCTCAACGCAGGCCAATAACAAAGTGCCGATCTCCGTCACCTCAGCCCGTAGGCCGACGGCTACCCGCTGACCTGCCGTCATGCCATCTTGGACATTGAGCGTCGTCTCGATGGGAGGCAGCTCCTCAAGCTCGTCTTCGTCCCAGTCCTCTATAGTCGTCCCGGGAACGTCGCTCTGCCTGACAGAGGAGGCGTAGAACTTAAAGTTCGCCGCCTCGCCCACGTAGAGACCAAACTCTTCATCGGGCAGCTCGGTGTGACTCCCCTCCTCCAGCCCAAAGGGGGCGAGGCAGACAGCCATCATCGGAGGCTCAAAGCCAGGGACTGCAGGCATAGCCTGCTCGACTCCGACATAATAAGACCGGGCGATGCCGCCACGAATACGGATACCCCCGCCCTGCTTAACCCGGCCGAAATATGCAGCTCCGCGCGCGACGGAGACATCCAAACTATCGGATTGGAGCACATGAACTGGCGCCTTGCCTTCGGCGGAGAGCCAGCTGTTCATCACCTCGGTCACGCGCGTTCGAATCGGGTCTGCCTTAAGGACGCCTCCATTGAACAGCACCGCCGTCGGGTGCAGAAAGGCTCCCTCCGTGTCCTCATTGCGTTGGCGCGTGAGGAAATGAGCCAGATGTCGTGTCACCGCCGCGTCAGCCGCATAGGGCAGACCCATCTCAGCGAGCCCCACCCGACGGGCCTCACGGGGTCTCTCATTGGCGGCACACCGAGGGAAAAAGCCCTCGACGAGGAGACTCGTGACCTGCTCTTGGGTCAACTCGGTCCGAATGGAGCCCCCGATGAGCTTAGAGCCGCGGCTCGGCACCACGATGGGAAAATTTTCTCGGTCAGGATCATTGAGCAGCGCCTCCTTAGCCTCGCGACACCCTTGGGTGAGCGCTTGAGTCTGCCAGCGGTCTAGCTTGATGCCCTGCTCCTTATCGAGCCGTTGGCGAACGGAGTACGCCAGAGCTAAGTCCATATTGTCCCCGCCGAGGAGGATATGGTCACCGACCGCTACGCGGCGAAGCGCTAACTCTCCACCCTCTTCCTCGATGGCGATGAGCGAGAAGTCCGTCGTCCCACCGCCCACGTCGCACACGAGCACCACGTCACCCTCACTCAGCTGCGAGCGCCACGCCTCTCCCTGGTCGTCCAACCACGCATAGAGCGCCGCCTGTGGCTCCTCGAGGAGCACCGGACGCTCAAGCCCCGCAGCGCGCGCTGCCTGTACGGTGAAGTCACGGGCGATGGCGTCAAAGGACGCAGGGACCGTCAAGACGATCTGCTGATCACGTAAAGGTCCGGCGTCTGGGCGCGCATGCGTCCAGGTCGCTGCGAGGTGTTGAAGATAACGAGTGGATGCCTCCAGTGGAGAGATCCGACCTACATCATCACTCGCGCCCCAAGGCAGGAGGTCAGAGGTTCGATCCACGCCGTCGTGACACAGCCAACTCTTAGCCGACGCGACCAGCCGGTCAGGCACCTTCGCGCCATGCTGCCGAGCGAATCGCCCTACGGTGAAGTCGAGGTCAGCGCTCCAAGGCAGACCGAGCGCTCCCCCACCGAACTCATGCTCATTGGGTAAGTATATGAAAGAGGGCAGCAGCTCGTGTGACGCGCTCTGACCGGCGTCTATCACTTGTGGGATCCCTATAATCTCAGGTCGCTCCGCCTCCCCAATGGCGCCTACGGCCAGAGCACAATGCGTCGTCCCGAGGTCGATACCTACGGCGAACGCAGGGCCCCCTGCGACAAGATTTGCGGTCTGCTCTTCACTCATAGCTCGATCTCGGCAGGCATCAGCACTGTCGGCTCAGCTGAATCAGCGAGATCAGGCAGCCTCACCTCAGTCGCGTGCCACCCAGGATGCTGGAGCGTTCCACTAAACGGCGGATCCCCAGCTACGTTTCCAGTCAAGGACACTCGGTTCTTGTCAAAGCCCTCATCCACAGTGACGCGGGCGCCTTCTTGTCCTGGCCAAACAGCCTCGATGGTCAAGTATCCATCGATGACCTTCTTACAGCCGCTGTGAACCACGCGCGCTGCAGCGCCGATCTGCGCGTCGGTCGCCGCGTTGAGATCCTCTTGCAGGAAGTCGATGAAGCGCCCTTCTCGCTGCAAGGCGCCTAAGACCTGGAGCGCCTTACGCGCTTCGGTCATGGGATCCGGTAGCGGCTCCGTCGGCGCGACCACCTCAATGGGTTCAGCCGGCATCGTGTCATCGGCCAGGCTGGGCATCTCAACGGTCGCGGTGTCCGCGTCGCTGTCACCGGCGGCCAGGACCTGGGCAGCGTACTGCCCGCTGAACAGAATCTTAAAAAAGGCGCTAAAGGCCAGACCGATACGGGCACCAAATCCAGGTTGCTTCATTGCCCCTCCAATCACTCTTGCCGCCCCCCGGTTCTGTGGTAGGAGCGGATGTTTCTTTCTTGTCTCGGCTGCGCTTTGAGCGGTCTATGAACAGCTCAGCGCGCACCCTTTATACGCGACGCGCGCGCGAACGGAGACCCCTTCCCGCGTCGAGGTGGATCCAAGCTGCCGCTGATGTCTACGGATCTGGGTTAAAGGGCCGCGCTGTCGATGATAATGGCCGGTCGCGTGGGAACCTCCTACAATGCCTGTATGGGAAAGAACTGTTTTATATTCTTGGTCTGGATCGTCGCGGCCCTAGGCTGCAGCGAAGACACCTCTGACGCCCCGTCATCTCAAGCCGACAGCGCGATTGCCGGCGGTGATATCAACGAGCCCCAAGTGGACGCGGGAGACATCGGATTGGCCGACGCGCTCCCTGCGGACGCAGCGTCGCCGCCCATAGACATAGCGTCGCGGATACAAGCAGCGGGAAACACTGAAGATGAGCAGGAACGGTATGTCCTGCTCACCGCCTTGCGCGCCGTTCTACCGGAGGAGCACCCGCTGGTCCTCGACTTGGACATCCTCCTTCCCATCATTGATCGCTGGGCCAATGGTCGCGAGAAGTACTGGACGCCGGGCGACCAGGAGATGTCTGGCGAGGGCGGCTACCTCGCAGATTACTTCGTCCTACAAGTCTGGCCTGGCAGTGAGAGCTTCCCGCCACCCGTCAGCGAAGGGTCTGCCCTACGACCCATCTGGGCTCTGTACCGCGGCCGGATGCTGATCTGGTCCGCAATAGAGAACGGGCTGCTCGTAGACGAATCCTTCGAGGAGGGCCGCGCTGCGCTCCAAGAGGCGCTCGTCGCTTTCCCCGAGAATCGCGTCATCGGAATGTACCTCGACCGTCCAATCCCATGGGAGGTGCCCTTCGCCGAAGATCCGGCGGCGCCCCGCTGGGCGAACCTGCAGCGAGTCGTACTCCACAAGCTGAACGAGGTCATTCAGTATTGGATCTCAGCGCGTCAGGCTCCCGATGGACAGTTCGGTGGTGGCTGGGGCGACGACGTTGAGCTGTGGCGATGGTGGACTCCTGTCCTTCTCGGTTTCGAAGACGACACAACCAACTCTGCCCATCGACTCTTAGCCGAAAACATCTTCGCGCTGCCCCGTATGGAGGGCGGGTACACCAGCCTACTCACGGATGTGGAGCACTCCGCAGAGGACTCAGGGGACACCATCACCTCGATGCTCCTGCTGGACCATGAAGATGAGGTTTGGCGCGCGAGAGCGGCTCGCATCGGAGTGCTCATGGACACCCTGTGGCTTGGTGAAACAGAGCGCGGTGGACGTCAATTCAGGAGCACCTATTTTACATCTGAAGAAGTGGACGACAGCCCCGAACACGCATGTGACACCATGTATCACTCACGAGCGGCCCAGCCCGCGCTGCTGCTGTGGCAGCTGACCGGCGACGCCGCCCTTGCGACGCCATTGACAGACTGGCTGATGAGTTGGGTCGAGGCGGCCGAGCGCGAGGAGTCAGGAAAACCGGGTGGTTTATTGCCAGCTGCGCTGTCATATCCGTCAGGCGATGTCCGGGCAAACGGAGACGAATGGTGGAACCCCGGATGCCACATCAACACCGCGACGTACCGCTGGCCGCGGGCCGTCTCGCTCCTCACTCGAGCGCTCGTGCTCGCTCATATTCAGACAGGGCAGAGCGAGTTCCTCGCGCCACTACGCGCCCTGGCTGGTCTTCGTGATCAAAGCGACGAAGGAGCTGCGCCCGGCAGCGCGGAATGGGCGGCCCACACCATTGGAAATAAGGCGGTCGACGCCATGGCAAAATATCGGTTAGGCACAGAGAACGCCCAGTTCGATAATATCCTTCGAAACGCGGGAAGCGCCTATGTCCGCGCTCAGATCGGTAACCAGGTGAGGCCTCTCGAAGACGCGCTCGGAGACTTGGCGAATTCAATGCTCGTTGACCGAGAGGCGCACACCTCGGAGGTTCGATTCACGGATCGTGTCTTTAAGTTCCATCGAAAGTACGCAGACCTCTTCCGGCCGAGCGCGACGGGCTCTGTAAACGTAAACGTGCTCTACGAGATGGTCACCGGCGATTACGGTGATCCCGGCTACCTACCCCTGCCGGCCGTTCGCTGGCTCACGCCTGCAGGGGACCTCGCCGTGCGGGTCACCCGCAATGAGACGCGTCGCTTCCGCGCAGAACTGTATGGGTTCGGCATGTCGGCGCGCCGGCTTGGAGCCCGTCTCAGCAGGCTGAATGACGGACGCTATCGCTGGATTGTGACGGGGTTGAATGGTCCCCTGGAGCAGGGCACCGCCACCGCGCGGGGGGGGCAGCTAGACTGGTCGGGCCGCTTACCACCCCGAGAGTTAGTCACTATTGAGTTCGAGCCGGCTCAATAAGAACCGAGGACCGCTCAAGATGACGACTCATCTCAACGGTCCTCGGAGGGATGCCCGTCTAAGGCCAGATGCTCTGGATCCGTCCCATAATCTCAAGCAGCTCCGACTGGTCTCGGTCCTCAGGGTCAATAGCGGCGCTCGCCAAAGCGATGACCGCGTCGAAGTCCGGCGCGTCAACGTGGTCGCTATGCCGCAATATCTCCGCCAACTCGACGACCGCTGCTCCCAGACGAAAGGCCTGAGACG
>CALELH010000716.1 GCA_937902595.1 uncultured Myxococcales bacterium | reverse complement strand
GGTCGAGGCGGGCACGGTGGCGGAGGCGGAGGCGGCGCTGGCGGAGTCAGCTACGATATCTTCGTGGCCAACACCAATGGAAACAACCCAGGCTATCAGGCTGGAAACGTCTTCACTCGGCCGGCCAATGAGGAGACTCACGGCCTCGGAGGAGACGGAGGGAACTCCAGTAACACTGAACTAGGGGAAGGCGGAGACGGCCGTCCTGGCTCGAGCGGCCAAGTTCAGCTGCAGCCATAGTCAGAAACGAGTACTCTACACATGTAATCGCGCCGGGCACCCGCTTCGGCGACTGAGTAGGAGACCGCTCGATGCTAAGAGACCTAAGGCTGAGTTTATTGATCGCGCTGTGCTGCTCATTCATGGGCTGTGTCGATGATCATTCAGTGCCACTGCGTTCGGACGCCACTAATCTTCTCGACGCCTTCCTGCCCCCGTTACTCGACGCGATCGCCCTGCCCTTCGACGCTCAAAGCGACGGGAGCGCCGCGCCAGCCTATGGACCCTGCGCGGACGGCGAAGACTGCCCATCGCGCTTCTGTGTCCCTAATCCAGATGGCGACCGCGTCTGCACCGAGCTGTGCCGCGAAGATGACGACTGTCCAGACGGATGGGAGTGCCGCCCCGTGGGCAACACCCGCCCTGACACTGTGTTCATCTGTGTCTCCTCCCGAGATGTTCAGTGCCTCAGCTGCGCCGACGATGGTGACTGTGGTTCAGGTGTTGATCGATGTGTCCGGATCGGCCGGAGCCTTCGATGTGCACGGGACTGCGCGACAGAAGAGTGCCCAGCTGATTACACGTGTGACCTCGTTGATATCGACGGAGTCGAGACTCCTCTCTGCGTGCCCGAAGCGGGTACCTGCGCCCCGTGCATCGATATGGACGGTGACGGCTTTGGTAACGAAGGCGACTGCCCGGACCTCGACTGCGACGACACTCGACCTGAGACATATCCAGGCGCGGCGGAGCTGTGCGATGACCTAGACAATGACTGCGACACCCGCGCCGATGAAGACGTCGGGGAGCCACCAGCGGAGCTCGCATGCCTCGAGCAAGGTGTCTGCGCTGACTCAAGCGCGCTGTGCGACGACGGCGCGTGGACCTGTACGTACCCAGAGACATACCAGATGGACGCAGAATCCAGCTGTGATGGTCTAGACAACGACTGCGACGGGCCGATTGACGAAGACTTCGATTTCTCAACCGACCCTCAAAACTGCGGTGAATGTGGGATCGCCTGCGAGCTGCCTAACGCGAGCCCGGGCTGTCTAGATGGAGCGTGTGTTCCCGACGCCTGTAACGAAGGGTGGCACGACATCGATGGGCTGGCTGAGAACGGGTGCGAATACGGGCCATGCGTGCCTAGCGACGAGGACGAGATCTGTGACGGCGCCGATAACGACTGTGATGGTCAGATCGACGAAGGGTTCTCCGATCGGCCGGACGCCCCAGACGCGATGGGGCTCGACGAGAACTGCGATGGCGTCGATGGCGACGTCCTCCAGTCCGTCTTCGTCGCCCCCGGTGGCGACGACAGAAACCAAGGATTCTCTCCAGACCAACCGCTCGCTAGCCTGGCCAGAGCGATTCGCATCGCGGCCATCAGGCCCGATCGCAACACCATCCTCGTGCAGTCCGGCATATACCGGTCAGACGAGACCCTATCCCTGACGGGGAACGTGAGCATATTCGGTGGCTACGGACCGGGTTTTGGCTTGAGAAACCAGGACCGAGCGACCCTTGAGGTCGACGCCGCCGTCGGCATGCGCGCCATCGCGCTGACCGATCCAAGCTCACTCCATCAAATGGAGATTGTGTCCGTGCGCGGCGGGGTTGGTGTTCTCGTACGCGACAGCGATGAAAACGTAAGCATGGAGGACTGCGCGATCCGTGTCGGCGAGGGCCAAACCGGAGCTCGAGGCGACAATGGGTTCAGAGGAAGAGATGGGACCAACGGAGCCAACGCGGCCGGCAAGGACGGAGGGATCGGTGGCGTTGTTGGGGGTGGTGCTGGAGCGACGGGCCGCCGTCAAGGCGCTGGTCCATCAGGAGCACCAGGTAACCCGAACGGATCCGCTTCAGGTGGTAGCTCAGGATCCGGGAGCGGTAACGGTGGACTTGGCTGCGGTGACGGTGATCCCCGAGCCGGCGGACCAGGAGGGAATGGCGCTCGAAGCGACGACGGAACCGCCGGAGCTCTGGGCATACCTGGCGGGCAGATTACAGAAGACCAGTGGAGACCACTGTCGGGGACCGATGGCTCCGCCGGTGGACGCGGCGGCGGTGGCGGAGGAGGCGGCGCCGGCGGCGGTGAGGACTGTGTCGTCATTGGCTGTATCCATTGTGGAACAGGCCGCGGCGGGGGCGGCGGCGGCGGCGGCGGCGAAGGAGGCGGCCCTGGCCGCGGAGGTCAGAGCGGCGGGGCCTCAATCGGGTTTGTGATCGACAACGCGACCGTCACGCTCACCCGGGTCTCAATTCAGACCGGTGATGGTGGCGATGGGGGTGATGGTGGAGAAGGTGGTCCCGGCGGTGGTGGTGGGTCGGGTGGCTCCGGTGCCAACTCAAGTAGCAACACTGAAGGGGACGGCGGCGACGGCGGCGACGGTGGTGATGGCGGCGATGGAGGCTGTGGCGGCAGTGGGGCGGGTGGTTCATCAATCGGCGTCTGGCTGAGAAACGCTGGCCAGTATGTGGCAGAGGAGGACGATCTAGAGATCGACACCGGCGAGCCAGGTAGAGGCGGAGAAGCCTGCGATGTGGAGGCTCCAAGAGGACTGAGCATAGCGCAGTTTCAAGAGGACGCCCCCTGAGGTTTGTCCGACTGATTCAAGCCTCCGTACAGCGCGATAGAGAAATGAGTTCAGCCTCGCTAATCTCCATAAGCTCTCCCCCTTACTCAAATAAACACACCAAACCGATAGGGTTTTAGTATTTTTACTGGATCAGGACGACTTCGGTGCGTATATAGTTGACGTTCAGAGAAACGTACTCAGCCGGAGTCCAGTCATGCAGCGC
>CALELH010000715.1 GCA_937902595.1 uncultured Myxococcales bacterium | reverse complement strand
AGCCAAAGGCTAAGGCCGCACCAAAGCCAAAGGCTAAGGCCGCACCAAAGCCAAAGGCTAAGGCCGCACCAAAGCCAAAAGCTAAGGCCGCACCAAAGCCAAAAGCTAAGGCCGCACCAAAGGCTAAGGCGAAGCCAAAGGCTAAAGCGAAGCCAAAGGAATAGTCAGGTCTCTCGCCGAGATAGACGGCTAACCGGCAGCCTTCTTTATCCTGTTTTCACTCCAATACGCTCAGCGCTCTCCTCCATATCCGCATCGGCTCAAGAGCTAAGGTGGTCATCGATTAGTGCGGGTCATCAATCTCCTAATTGGTTAACCTAATAGGACGAGTTATGGTCACCACTGTTATGGAAGTGGTCACATAAGCTAAGGGGGCGATGGTAGAGCGTATGACTCAACCAGGATCTACGGCACCAACTGTTCTCGACGCGAGGCGTGGTCCACCGGTCTGTTCCAAACATCCAGGACTGGCTGCCCAATGGCGCTGCTTGAAGTGTGGACTACGACAATGCGCTGACTGCCCAAAGAAGGTCGTCATTCAGGGTAAGAGAGTACCGACCTGCTCTGGATGTAGCAGCGTGTTCCATCTAGAGAAGCTGACGGACCAGGACCTGGATCCGCAACTCTTTCGCACCTTGTCTGCCGGCGCCCTAAAATACCCTCTCAGTGGTTCAGGGCCACTCATGCTCGCCCTTAGCCTGATCATCTCGCTCGGCGTCTTCTTTACTCAGGATCTCATCTTCGCCAATTATGTGTGGTTTGGAGCCATCACCCTCTATCTGTTGGCATATGGAGCCAACGTCTTTCATTCATCGAGTCGCGGTGAAGAACATCCGCCAGACTGGCCGGAAATGAACGATCCTTTCCGTACCGTAATTTTGCCCGTCTCTTGTTTTATTATCGCCACTCTAGCCGCCTTCGGCCCAGCGCTCCTTCTCTACACATACCTGCCATCAGCTTGGCGGCTCATCGCCGTCCCCATCGCCTTGATCGGTGCCTATTTCTGGCCGATGCTCATGGTCGCCACCAGTCTCTGGCGGAGCCTGATGGTGATCAATCCGCGCTTCATCATTAAATCCATACGCGACACTCAGAGCGCGTACATTAAGACCGCATCCACCACCATCAGCCTTCTCGCGCTGATCCTCTATTTGGAGAGGCTACTAATAGAACTCAACCTACTATCGTTCCTCGGGATCTATCTCGTCATCTTCTATCTACTGATGGTTCAGATGAGATTATTGGGCGTCTTCTATCACGCTCAGCGCGAAGAGCTTCGGTGGTTTAACGAGTCCTAGCTCCCCTGATCACATCGACCCAATAGTGGAGACAATCCATCAGCATCCGTCGTCCGAAGATGTGAAACGATGCGCACCAAATCGGGGTATATACCGCTCCATTAGACAGAGCAGGGCTGCGCCTACGGTTCCTCTGGAAGATAGACGACGAGCTCACTCAACGCCGTTGACTGCAATAGGTACGTGACGTCGTGCCGCAGTGCGAGTTCACCGATCTTTCTGAGCGCCCGACGCGGCGCGTCAGCGAGGCTCTCCTCCATGTCGGCCACCGTGCCGCGATCGACGTATCGAGACACGTAGCCCCACATATGAGCCAACGCATTACGGGTGCGTGGCCAGGTCGCAGGGACTCGAAGCTCATCGACTAAACGTTGGCACAGCCAGGCGGCAGGAGGCCCTTTACCGACTGCAGCGACCTCCCTTCCCAGAGACCGATATCGCTCTGTCGAGCGAGCCATGACGCTGTATTTATGTTGGGCCCAAAGCACCTGAGAGTTCTTCGGTGAGGCGATGCGTCCGCGCTCTCCTGGACCATATTCTTGGGACATCAATCGCAGCTGAATGTGGGGTGCATCAACCTGCGCGCTTGGCCAGGTCGCGTTGGAGTCACAGACGAGTGGACGTCCTTGCTGGTCATCGCCACGAACGTTCATCTCAGCGACCAGCTGGTCTCGTCTGAGACGAACCGCCTGCGCATGTCCCCGCCACCTGACCGCCTCTGGATGAAGCTCTGCTGATGGTTCGAGTTCATCCAAGATGAGGGTCAGCTCCCCCAATACTCGATACTCCTCCATCAGGGAGCGCTGACTCAGATAACCTGGCGCTATATCCCAGACGCGCACGAAACACACTCCAGCCCCATCAGGCGACCATAACCTCTTTGATCAGGTTAGTTTTGAGGATCGCCGATGCACACAGCACCCCGCCAATCATCGCTCCGCCGATTCCTGCCGTCGCGACATCTTGGCCAGTCAAATAGAAACCTTTGATCTGAGTACGCGGCCTCAAGCTGCGCTGATGAAACCGACGGGGATCATGCTCTAGACCGTAGATCTCGCCTTTTTCATAATTGCAGAAATGTCGAGTCGAAAGCGGCGTCGAGAGCTCCGCATGATCAACGGCACCTTCCAAGTGGGGCTCGAGTTCATAGAGCTTGCTGAGGAGCCTCTCAGAGAAGCGCGCCTTAAAGGCCGAATAATCATCCCCCCGCTTGCCCCAACGTGTGCCCTCCCATGATTGGAACCATTCATAAGGAGCCAGAGTGACAAGCTCAACGGTGCTGCGTCCAGGGAAGCGCTCCTCCCATGAAGGATCCTTGGCAGATGGAAACGAAGCGTAGACCACGGGGAACGGTGCCTCATGGTCGTTCAGATAGCGCTCCACCGTCGCGTCGTGGTCGTATTCCGCTGGGTAATACCACCAGTTTGCGCGAGGCAGCTTGAGCTCCTCGCTCGTCCCTTTGAAACCTAAGTAGAGCGACAAGTGAGCGGCGGAACGATCGACCTTCTCAGTACACTCAAGCAATCCTGTCCGCCGCGCATCCTCTGGCCCCAATAATTTGTGCGCCGTCGTAGGTACTCCAGCACCACTAATGATCAACGGAGCCTCGATCACCCGGCCATCTGCCATCTCGACACCCACTGCGCGGCCAGATCGAACGACGACTTGCGCGACCTCAGCGTTGGTCACGACCAATCCACCTGCTTGAGTAATGATCGGGGCGATCACCTCAAAGATCCGGCCGGACCCGCCAATGGGGTATGCGCCACCGTTAAAGTAATGTCGGACGAGCATCGCGTGCATCGCGAAACTGCTCCGAGAGGGCGGTAATCCATAATCGCCGTACTGGCCTGTAAGAACCGCGATGAGCTTCGGGTTCTGCGTGATGCTTGAGAGAACATCCAAGGTGCTCCGCCCAGCGTACTTCATAAACCGCCGTCGCATGAACCCACCCGCGACGGACGCGACGAGAGCCGGAGCGACCTTCTCGGCGAAGAAGGTGCGTGCCTGTCGGGTGGCGTCTAGAACCGCCTCCATATATTGGTCAAGCGCGCGGCAGTCCTCGGCGCTCGGAAAGTAGGTTTTCATTTTGTCGAGCCACGCGCGGCGGCCCTTTACGAAATCAAAGATCTCATCGCCAAAACGAATACGATCGTAGACATCGCCCATATCCGCCCACTCAAGGCTACCGTCAGAGACGTAACGAAAGAGTCGGGAGAGCATGCTGTTTTCTCGGTTCACCTCGCCAATATAGTGAACCCCGACATCCCACTCGTAGTTCCGGCGCTTAAAGATGTGGGTATACCCACCCGGCGCATAGTGACGCTCGAGTATCAGGCAGCGCTTTCCACGCTTTGCCAACGCTGCGGCGGTCACCAGGGAGCCCGGACCCGAGCCGATCAGGATCGCGTCGTAGCCTTCGCCCACATCCGCCTGCTTGTACGAGACCGTTTGTTTCAAAATGAATCCTCCCTGAGACCCAGCACCTGAACACCATCACTGTCTCACGCCAGGCTGCACAGCACCACTGACAGCCCCGCGTACTCTATCCGCATAACCCTAGGATAGGACGTCTCGCGATGACCTCCGTGTGCACAAATTGATTACCCCCTCGCGCCAAACCCCAAGCGAGATTAAACTGGACGCTCCTAGACCGTACTGTGACGAGTTAACCCATCTGCCCCACGAGGTGTGCGACCATGTCGAAGATAAAGCCCCGGCCCAGCCAAAAAGCGCTCCTGGGGCAGAACATCGCCGGCCGTTACTCCATCATTGAACAGATCGGTGAAGGGGGTATGGGGACTGTCTATAAGGCCCGACAAGAACCTCTCGGGCGGCTCGTGGCCTTCAAAGTGCTGCTCCCCGACCTCGTCGATGACTCGCTCAAGCTGAAACGATTTGTCAACGAGGCGAGAATCCTCAGCGAGCTGCGGCACCCGCACACGGTGTCACTGATCGACTTTGGCCGTCTAAGCGACGGGCGCCTCTACATCGTCATGGACTACGTTCATGGAGGCACGCTTCGAGATCTTATGGATCAGGGACGACTAGAGCAGACAGCCGCCCTGAGCATCATTCGACAGATCCTACAGAGTCTATCTGAGGCTCATGGACTCGGGATCATTCACCGTGATCTAAAGCCCGCGAACGTATTGGTCGATGACGTAGAAAATGAACAATTCGTGATTCGCGTCGCCGACTTTGGAATCGCTAAGCTCGACCCCAACCATGAAGGCCGAACCCTCGGCATTCAGAATATGAGCAAAGAGAACAATAAATTCGGTGTTCAGGCGCACATCGCGACATCGCCAGGAATCCGTCTTGGCACTCCTGCTTATATTCCTCCGGAGCAAGCCTTTGGAAAGCCGATCGACGCGCGCAGCGACCTGTATTCAGTAGGCGTTCTACTGTACGAAATGCTGACGGGACACCAGCCGTTCAGCTCGGACACGGAGCGTGGTCTTTGCCTTGAGCATCT
>CALELH010000714.1 GCA_937902595.1 uncultured Myxococcales bacterium | reverse complement strand
TTGGACGTCCGGTCGAATGCCTAAGTGAGAGTGGCGCGCCAGCCGGGCCTCGCCAGGTGGTGGTTTATAACCCGCCGATCGTCAACGAAGAACTCGGTTTGAGGGCAAGTTGCCAGAAGACGGTGGTCAAGCTGACCGCAGACTTAGTGCGTGCGGGGGTCCCAACGCTGGTCTTTGGTCAGAGCCGAACTGGCGTTGAGGTGATGCTCAAATACCTCCGTGACGCGCTCGCCGATGAGCCGATAGGCCGGGACGCCATTATGGCCTACCGTGGAGGGTATTTGCCTGAACGTAGACGGGCCATCGAACGAGAACTGAGAGCGGGTAAGATTCGATGTGTGGTCGCGACGAGCGCCCTCGAACTCGGTATCGATATCGGCGCCCTGGACGCTGTTGTTTGTGCTGCTTATCCGGGCAGCGTCGCTGGCCTTTGGCAGCGATTCGGTCGAGCTGGGCGTCGGTTGGCGCCATCTCTAGCGGTGCTTGTGACCTCAAGCATGCCTTTGGATCAGTTCTTTGCGGCGAGCCCGCAGGCCCTCGTCGAGGCGCCGATCGAGCATGCCCGCATCGACCCGGATAACGTGGAGATCTTGATTCAGCATCTAAAATGCGCCGCCTTTGAGCTGCCATTTGAGGTGGGGGAGTCCCTGGGAGATTTGCCACCAGAGTCCCTAGAAGACGCGTTAGAGTTCTTAGTACATCATCGAGTGATTCATCCGGTTGAAGGGCCCAAGGGTAAAACGTACCACTGGGCGTCTGATGCTTACCCGGCGAGTGAGGTGTCCCTCAGATCTGTTGGGTGGGATAATTTCGTGATCATTGACCTCGATGAAGATCGAACCCTCGCGGAGATGGATTGGCGTTCGGCACATACCATGCTTCACGAGCAAGCGATCTATCAGCACGACGGTGCTCAGTACCAGGTCGAGCGACTCGATTACGAGAATCGCAAGGGGTACGTCCGACATGTGAAGCCGGACTATTATACGACGGCCGAGACCCACACGGTGGTGTCGGTCACGGAGCAGGATGAGGGGGGCGCCGTAGATTTGGGGGAGGCCTGGGGCCTGCCTTGCGGACTGGGGGACGTGAGCGTCGTCGATAAAGTCGTCGGCTTTAAGAAGATTCGTTTTCATACTCACGAAAACGTGGGGTTTGGAGAGGTTCACTTGCCGGCGATGCAGCTTCATACGACGGCGTTCTGGCTGACCTTTCCTGAAGATTTTGTGACTGCCCGCCCTGAGCCGAGAGCGACGGTGGTCGATGCTCTACGCGGCCTCTCTAAAGCGATGCATATTGTGGCCGCTGCAGGTCTGATGATCGACCCAAGAGATCTGCGACGTACTCTGGGGGACAGAGAAGACCCGAACGGACCTCCCGGCTCGAAGACTGGGGTCGGTTTTGATCCCACCATCTTTCTGTTTGATGGGGTGCCAGGTGGAGTGGGCTTGGCCACCAGGCTCTTCGATGAACGAGAGGCGTTATTGACTCGAACGCGAGATCTGATCGTTGGCTGCCGGTGCGCGCGGGGGTGTCCAGCGTGTATTGGACCTGTGGTTGGCGCTGATGCGGATGAAGAGCAGGTCTCGGGAGTCGCGCTCCTGGAGCGACCACGGCGGAAGTCGACGGTCTTGGATATCCTCTTGCAACTCGGCGTGTCTGGGAGTGGGGCATGACCCTTCGTCGGCGCCTCTCTCAGCTTGCCCAAAGCGCTCAGATTGGGCCGGCGATAGAGTCTCCTCATGAGCGGGATGAACATAGCTCAACAGCTGAACTTCCGGGTGAGCTTCGACAGACTGCATTTGGAGAGGTGAGAGTGATTTCTCGACGCTATCCACTGGACAAAGCGTACGGAGAAGTCCCTCTTAACAGCGCGCTCAAATTTAGTGGGGAAACCATCGCAGCGTTGGCCCTCGACGAGACTTTGAGAGGTGTCGATCTACGTAATGCGCTCTTTCTAGATACCGAGACAACTGGCCTCGCTGGTGGGACCGGAACGCTCCCGTTTCTCACCGGTGTGAGCTGGTTTGAGGGGGACGAACTTGTCGTTGAGCAGTATTTTATCGAGGAGTTTGGCAGAGAGACCCCATTACTCGCGGCGCTCACCGAACGGTTAGAGAGCGCCTCGTGCGTTGTGACGTTCAACGGAAAGAGCTTCGATTGGCCTTTGCTGCGCACCCGCTTCGTGATGAATCGGCTCCCTGCGCCTCCGCAACCACTTCATTTCGATCTTCTTCATACGGCCCGGCGGATCCTCAAGCGGCGGTTGAACTCTATGCGGCTGGTCGCTCTCGAGGAGACGGTGCTGGGTCAACGCCGAGTGGGTGATGTTGATGGGGCAGAGATTCCAGAGATCTATTTTCATTTCTTGGCGACCGGTGAGTTCGGGCGGTTGAAGGATGTGTTGCTACATAACGAGTTGGATTTACTCGCGATGCCAGCGTTGGCCGGCTGGTTGGGTAGACAGTACAACTTCGTGAGTGAGTCCGATCATCCTCTAGACTGGATCGGCGTAGCGAGGGTCGCTGAACGTACCGGTGATCTGGAGCGTGCCCGACGGTTCGCTTAGGCGGCGATTGCCGACGGCCGGTCAGCAGAGGCCAGCGCCGAAGGTCACGTTATCTTAGCGCATCAGCGGCACATAGCCGGTGATTATGAGGTTGAGGTGGAGCACCTTGAACAGGCTGCAGCCCTCGGTGTTCGAGCCTTTGAGGGACACATTCACCTTCGGCTCGCGATCACCTTCGAGCACAAGTTACGCTGTTTCGAACGTGCCCTCTCCCATGCAGCGTATACGACCTCTGAGGAGGGGTATCTCGGCAGTACCAAACGGCAAGCACGCTTGACACGGCGGCTTGCGGAGTCTCGAGCATAGCTGGCGTAGCGCTTGACCGAAGAACGGCGACGGCCCACCATACCGACAGCACACCGTCGCCGAGCCGTTATGAAACATGAGCAACTAGACCTGATCGCGCCGCCGCCAGAGCTTACTCGAGCTGAGGCGTTGTCAAGGCTGGAGCTGATCATCGGGCAAGACCTCCGACCTTTGGCGGACCAATTCGGCATTACTGTTTGGAAGGATGGTCGGCTCAATAAGGGTTGGGCCGGACAGGTTGTTGAAGCCTATTTAGGGAGATCTCCCAACTCCGAGAAGGCGGCGGACTTTGGTGAATGGGAACTCAAGGTCGTCTCATTGAGCCCGACCGTTGATGGAGCGCTGCGCCCAAAAGAGAGCATGGCGATCGCGATGTTCACTGCGGGCGAGCTCGAGGAGCAGTCCTTTGAGGAGAGCCATCTCCTGGAGAAGCTGGGGAAGCTAATCGTGGTGGCTCGGCTCTATGCAGGGCCAGAGGAGAGCACCTCGATCATGTTGGGATCAGCGCTGTTCGATCTCGACCATCCGGCGATCTATGAGCAGGTGGTCGAAGACTACGAAGAGGCCAGGTGGGTGGTTCGTAATGAAGGTGTCCACGCCCTAGGTGGAGGCATTGGTCGTTTAGTTCAGACGCGGGTCAAAGGTGGCGCAGGTGCAGGTCGCGGTGGACATTGCTTTTACGCCCAGTCTCAATTCGTCGGATATATCCTAGGCCTCTTCGATGACCCGTTTGGATCGCACTAGCTGAAGGCTACTGGTGTGCAGGGCGCCACGCGCCTCCGCCAGGGGTGGTTATCCTAATGGTGTCGCCCGCTTGAACGGCCACTACCGCCTTTCCAGCTAGAGGCACCGGGTCGCCTCCGCTAGGAATCAACTCATTCTTGCCCATGGCCCCATCTGAGGCACCGTTCAGGCCCCAGGGAGCCGTCTCGCGGCGCTCTGTCATCAGGGTGACCGTCGCAGGCGACAAGAAGTGATAGGCTCTAACGACGCCAGCCCCTCCGCGAGTCTGGTCGGCGGCGCAGTGCTCTGGCTCTGCGAGTGCATACTCTTCAATGCGAATTGGGAAGAGGCGTTCAAGGGACTCAATGGGCGTGTTAAGCGTGTTGGTCATGTGAAGTTGAACGCCATCGGCACCCGGCCCTAATGGCCCAGCGCCCGCGCCCCCTGCGAGGGTTTCGTAGTGCACGAAGGCGCGCCGCTCCGGCCCACGCGTGTCGTCGCCGCCGAAGAGGATATTGTTCATCGAGCCAGCCGACGCCGCGGGGATTTGCTCGGGGGCAGCCTTGGCGAGAGCGCCGAAGATCGCGTCCACAAGTCTCTGTGAGGTCTCGACGTTTCCCGCGGCGACGGCGGCGGGCGCCTCCGCATCTAGGAAAGATCCGCGGCGCGTCAGCACTGTGATAGGTCGCATGAGTCCCTCGTTGGCGGGGATGGAGTCGCCGGCGAGGCACCTGAAACAGTAGAAAACCGCAGACAAGACGATCGCTCTGACCGCGTTGATGGGCCCGGCGACCACATCTTGCGCCTGGGTGAAGTCTACGGTCACCGCCTCGCCTCTTACATCGATCCGTACGGGGAGGGGAAGCACACCTGAGTCGCTCCCATCACCGTCCATGTAATCTGTGAAGCTGTACGTTCCGTCTGGTAACGCCCCGAGCGCCCCTCTCATCAGTCGCTCGCTGTAGTCTAAGAGCGCCTCGTTACTCGTCTGCAGCTCAGCCAAGCTGTGGCTAAGCAGCCACTCTTCAAGCCGTTTAACGCCGACAAAGTTCGCCGCTTCTTGTGCGCGGAGGTCCCCCAGCCGTTCATCCGGTAGACGAGACGCATCGGCGAAGCGTTGCCTGCTGGCGTCTTCAAGTACGGTCGGAGCGATTCGAATACCCTCGTCATCGATAGTGAGCGGTTCGACTCGTCCATCCAGCCTCCGAAGCGGTGCCAGGCTCCCCGGGACGCGGCCACCCACATCGGCGTGATGAGCTCTGTTCGCGACGTAGAAGGCAGGAGTTTTTTGTCCCTCTGGGAAGACAGGGCTGACGACGGTGACATCCGGCAGGTGCGTCCCTCCTCGATATGGATCATTGAGGAACGCGGAGATGCCTGGTTGAAACTCGATGTCCTCCATCGCCGCCCGGACGCTCAGCGGCGTACTGCCAAGATGCACAGGGATATGTGCCGCGTGGCAGAGCAGCTGTCCTCGATGATCGAAGACCGCGCATGACAGGTCTCGTCGCTCCTTGATGTTCGCCGAGAACGCTGCCTGCATCAGAGTCGAGCCCATCTCCTCGGCGATAGAGACGAGCCGTTGCCGGTGCACCTCGAACTCTGTTGGTAAAACTTCGTTGACCGCCGACGTCTGTGGTGCACGCGTACATAGGTAATCACCGCTGGCCTGACGTTCAGCGATCCAGCCATCGGGGACAAAGAGGGTCGCGCTATATGACGCGATGGTCGTCGGCCCCTCGTGGGCCT
>CALELH010000713.1 GCA_937902595.1 uncultured Myxococcales bacterium | reverse complement strand
TCGACATACTCCATGACGAGGGCTGGTGAGTCGTCGATGGTGACCATATCGGTGACGCTGACCACGTTGGGATGTCGCAGGCTTGATTGTAGGCGACCCTCTTGGACGAGGCGGTCGCGAATCGTCTCGTCGTCCACCTTGAGCTGCTTGATGGCGTGCATGCTGTCAAGCTCCCGGTGTCGGGCTCGATAGACGATGGCCATACCGCCCTCACCGAGGACTCCCTCGAGGACATAGCGATCGATGACGGTGCCGGGTTGAAGAGCCATAGTGCTACACCCTAAGCCGAGCCCCCATGGCCGTCAAATGAGTCACCTCACGTCTAATCGTGACCCCTGGGTTGCCTAGTCAGAGGAATCCCCGCATAGTTCCTGGCATAACAACGTTCATCACTGGGCGAGCGGCGATATGTACCTACGTTTTTTTCTCTTATGCTTCCTGTCTTTGAGTCTGACCGCGTGCGGTGGGCTCATGGGCAACTCGAGCAAAACAGAGGCGCTCTCAATGGCGTCGAAGCGACTCAAGTGCCCGAAGAAGGGCCTGAAGCATCGAGTTTTGAAGGGGGGAGCAGGGAAGTTTGGCCTGTCCGCGCCCAGGTTCTATGCGGTCGCGGGCTGTAAGAAACGTACGTGTATTAAGTGTACGGACGACTGTAAGATCTACGAGCGAGACACTAAGGATAAGTGTCCAGGCGGGCTCGTTCGCTGACCGGAAAACCCCGTTCCGGGGATCGACGAATCAGCTAAAGCCAGTCTAGACAGCGGCACCCGCCTTCATTCCGTTTGGTCCAAGCGCTCTGACGCACCCCCTCGGACCCAATCGCCCCAATTGTCTCGGCGTCTGCGTACGGCTACTCAGCGGGTTTATACATCGGCGCCGGTGCCTACTGACTCATGTCGTCCTTCTGGCGGATAACCGAGTAATTTTCGAAGCCCAGACGCACGCCCTTGATCTCCCAGTCGAATTCATAATTCCCCGTACCGTACATGAGTTCGACCACCTCAAAGCCGCTGGGTGTCTTGTCGATGGCGGCGAGGCCCTTTGACTCCGAAGACCCAGGCGTCAAGACCACCGTCAGTCCCTTCTTGGAGACCACGTGCTGAAAGTGATCCGGTAACTCGACCCGGACGCGACCATCGATCAAGCGGGCCGTGCCGCGCGCGTACGCGCCCGCTTCTGGTCCTTCCAAGGATGCATACCAAATCTCTTTGTCGGGCTGGGTTGGATGGTCCATTCGGAAATTCTTAACGGTCCCAAAAACAATACCCCGTTCGACAACCGCGCCATTTTCGTCTTGTCCGGCGTCGTCTATGTAAAATCCTGCGAGCCCGTCACCGTCCGCGTTATTCACGGTGATCATGCCTCTGTCGACGTCCCCCCCATTATTGCCTCTGTACCCAAGGGAGACATTTGGACGGCCGTTTGGACCTAGGATGCTCAGGGTGCCATTTGCGTTCAAAGTCATTCTTGCGGAAGCCCAATTACCATCCCAATTGTTTGCAATTTTGAGCTCTTGGTCATGCGGATCAATGCCCATCGACCATCCGATCCATCCATCGAGAGCCCAAGAGAAATAGGGGGAACCACCGGATTGCCGTATGACGCTTCCGTCTTGAGCCTGACCCACGGCCTGGTGGTTTGTTCTGACGCCGATTATGGCGTCACCATCCCGATCATCCCCCTTGAGATTATCGACTAAAATACCGCCCTGATTCGGATCGATGGGCGCGTCGGTGGTCTGTACCACGTGTAGCTTGGCCGCAGGGGCAGTCGTGCCCAAACCGAGGCGCCCTTCGGAGGTGATCCTTACCTGTTCGCCGGCCACCCCGTCCTGCATGGTCGAGAAGGTCATCGCCGAATCTTTGGTGGCGTCGTCATCTGAAACGAACGTCTGCTCCTGGAGGGTTCGAATGGCGCCGGCGGTGACATCCCCTGAGAACGCGAAGCGAGCGCCGACGCCGTAGGGGCCCGGTCGATTGCCTTGGCCTGCGTAATGATTCTCGAGAACGAGGACATCGTGAATATCGTCGTTGTCGAACCGGAGACGGGCCAAGATACCCCCGTCCGGGGAGCTCTCAACGTTCGGTGCGCCAAAGATCCGGGTCCCACGGGAGGTCAACCCAACCTGCAGGTTGGCTCCTGGGTCGGTCGTTCCGATGCCGACGTAGCCTTCCCAGGAAATACGCATGGACTCGGCCATGGGACCTGGACCATCGGCGCCCTGGGTCATAAAGGCCAGCCCGACGTGGTCACCATCATTCCCCTCTTGGACGCTCGCGATACCGGCTCTACGTCGGGAGCCATTGGACCAAGATATCCCACCATAATAGTTACCGTCGGCCTCATCTCGGACGCTATATAAGACCAAACTGTCCTGACCTGTCTCTGCCTCTTCAAGAGTCCAAGGTGTCATATTCTTGATACTCAGGGTGCCGTCATGGGTCATATTTCCCGACGCATCTTCACTTTGACCGCAAGACACATTGAGCCCGATGACGCCGACGTCGTTGGCCTCTCGAGTGGATTGATGACAGTTCACCGGCCCCGTGAACCGTCTACCCTTCAAGAGCGTGCTCGAAAAACGGATCTCTCCGATTCTGGCGACACACGATCCATTGATGCATCGTCGGTCATCTGCACAGGCCGGATCACAGCCATCCTGGTTTGGCTGGCTCGTTCCATTGTAGCCCAAGATATCCGCCTCGACCTGGCCACCGTGAAAGGCGATCTCACCGGACATGAGAGTGTGGAGACCGATGCTTGAATCTTCTGCGCCAGCCAAAGCACCCACGGCGATTCGCGAATTATAGATATCGACCCGGCCGTCGCTGTGGGCGTAAACGCCGCGCGCATAACAGCCTTCCCCCTCTGGGCAGGGGGCCTGAGGAACCCGGACAATACTGTCACGAATCTCTACCTGGGGAATGCTGTAGACTTCAGGGTTGTCATCAGCGAAACCATAGTGCCGGGTGACCACACCAATACTGGTCCCAGCCCCACCGGTCTCGTTGATGATCATCGAGTCTCTTACAAGAGTCGCGTTGTACGCGATGAGCGCGTAATTGCTGCCATAGAACTCTCCGTGCAAACGGACCGTCACATCAGTGATGTGGGCGGCTGTACCCTGGGTAATAGATCCCCCGAGTTCGGCGTTTGCCTGGACCCAAACACCATAACCAGCGTTTCGAAGATTACCGTCACGACAGTACTTACTACCACCACTCACGGGTATGCACCTTAGATCACCTTCGCAATCAGCGTCCGCTTCGCAGACAGCTTCCCCGTCTTCCCCCGGAGCCGGACTCACGCTCTCGTTTTCGACGGTGAGCTGCTCTATGGAGTTGTTCTTACCCATATAGATAACAGCGCTCGATTTACGAGCCTTGATCACCGTCGCCTGACGACCCGCTCCGCGGAGGGTCAAATATTCTCTAGAGAACATGTTTAGCTGTGACGCCTGGAGGTCATACGTTCCCGGTCCAACCTCTACGACCAGACGAGCGCCAGAGTCATCGGCGATGGCCGCCGTGACCGCCGCGACCAGCGCAGCCCCGTTCTGTGCGTCAGTCCCCGTCCCGAAGACCCGCTTAATCTTGGTCTCCATCCCAAAGGTCACACCCTCGCTGATGTACGCTCCACCGGACACGTCCAGTTTTGAACCAGGTGTATCGGTTCCAATCCCCACGTTGCCTGCGTTGTAATAGGCGTGGCCAACGTCGTTGCTCTCCCACACCACTACATCGGGAGCACAGACCCAGGCGTTGTTCTCTGCATTTCGTTTCAACATTTCGTGCTCGGCGCAGCCGCTCGCCGCCAGCTTGGCCGCGGTCACCGCGCCATCACTCAAGCGATCCGTAGTGACCCCACCATCAGCGATGGAGAACGCACCTTCTACCAGGGATAGACCGCCATTTTCAGCCGATGTGTAGGTTGTGTCGGTGTCGGTATCATCGGCACACGCCCACGCTCCGTTGACTCGTTTTAGCGCCTGTCCTGCACTACAGTTCGCGTCGTCGATCTGTAGCGTCCCACTCGCAAACTTAAGTCCATCGCCGATGCTCGCTCCAGCTGGTTCACCGTCATTATTGTAGATGATTTGCTGGTCACTGCCGCCTACAGGGCCGGCCGGACCTCGCTCACCTTGCTCACCTGCGTCGCCCTTTTCACCCTGGTCGCCCTGGATGCCTTGAATACCTTGCGCACCCTGGTCGCCCTGGATGCCTTGCTCACCCTGGATGCCTTGGATGCCTTGCTCACCCTGGATACCTTGGATGCCTTGCTCACCCTGGTCGCCCTGGATGCCTTGAATACCTTGCTCACCCTGGTCGCCCTGGAGGCCTTGCTCACCCTGGATACCTTGGATGCCTTGCTCACCCTGGTCGCCCTGGATGCCTTGC
>CALELH010000712.1 GCA_937902595.1 uncultured Myxococcales bacterium | reverse complement strand
TAGACTGCCCAGCGGGGGTCCGGACAGGACAGAAGCATCTCCAAACAAGTCTCGTGCCCAATGCAGCCTCCAAGGTGCACATGCAGCTCCGCTAGAGGGCTTCTGCCGAGGGAGTCAACCATACTGCACCTCCTTTCTTCGGCCTTAAGGATAGAAAGTGAGAGTACCCTTTGCCAATAGTCTCTCCCACCACCGGACAGCTCTTGGTCCTTGTGATCGGGCGTTACTTTGGCGAAGCTAGTAAGATGGTCTCGTTCATAGGTCACATCGACCGGCAAAGAACGTCTCGAGACTAGGGGGGTACATATGGACTTCGAAGAGAAACTAGAGGCGTCTCGATCACACCAGGGGATGGTCAACACGGCCATGTTCGTGGTCAAGGAGGCTGTGTCGGCCAGCGGAGCAGATGCGGACACGAAAGCTAGACTCGACCAGATGTTGGGAGCGGCCCTTGAGGCCCTGCCGGAGCGCGACCGAGTCATGCTGGGGTGGGTCCTCGACCAGAGAGTCTCCGAGAATCATGGCCAAGGCGTGTACAGCGGGCTGGTCTGCCTCGCGAGTCGAATGACGATTGTAGAGGCACACATCGTCCATGATGCGCTCGTCGGAGCGGGCGTGGACACTCGAATCCGTCGGGAACATCGCTCGGCCGCCCACGTCTTGCATCCGCGGCATGGCGCCGAGATTTGGGTTCACCCACGTCACTATGAGCGGGGCCTCTCGGTAATGGGAGAGCTCGAAGACACCTCTGAAGAGGCCGTCGAATGTGGAACCTGCGGCGAAGAGAACCCCGGACATTTCGGGAGCTGCTGGAACTGCAACGCCACGCTCAATTAATCGCCCGCTGAGGCCTCCATCGGCGCTCGATCTAGGCGGCTCCAAGCGCCCGCAATGCAGAGCGTCAGTCACCGTCCTCCGGGAGTTCCTCCTGGTCCGGCATCCCATCTACTCGCTGATTGTACTCAGCCTCACACTCCACACGCTCAGAGTCGTTCTGCGCTTCTTCCAGACACCGGTCACGATCACGCTCAGCCGCGCACAGCTCTCGCTCCGCAGGCACCAGCGACTCGCACTCATCAGTATCATCAGACCCGTTGTGTTCGTCAGGGCCGCCCTGATCATCTTCCGGGAGAGGCTCATCACCAAGCTCAGGGGTCATGGAAAAATCAACGCGGGGCTGCGCTCCGCTACAGAAACGACAGATGGGCGCATATAGCGATCCAACGCTCGACGCCAAACATCGCGCTCGGTGGGTGCGCGCGTCGCAGAGGTCTAGCCATTCAGCGTGGCTGTCGTCGCATCCGACATCGGGGATTCGGTCAAAGATGGCGGGTGATGCACCTGAGATCGCCAGGTTGGTGCCCTCGGTAGAAGCATCGAGCGGTGTTGACTCCAAGAACTCAAGACCGCACCCAAAACTCGCGGTGTAAAGCCTGTATCCCGATCGACCCCCTGACCCGCCGGTGCTGTATAGAACACCGTTGTCCACGCTAAATCCGATGATCGGCTCTTGGGTGATGTCTAACATCTCATCACCGTCGAGATCATGGTACGTGACGATGATCCCGTAGGCGTATCGAGCGTCTTCACTCGTAAACAACGCCCCCGCCGGAGGCGGCTGGTAAATCGAGAAAGAGTACCGTGCAGGAAAGCCCGTCGACGTCACGCTCCTCTGCTGCAAGATCGACCCTGAGGTCTGCGCCGAGCTCTGTCCACGACGGTACTTTGGGTTCGCCCAAATGATCGCGATCCGGTGGGAGCTGTCGCTACTGTAATAGGCGCTCGCGAAGTCTGTCCCCTCGTAGTCTTGTAGGCAGGCTATCTGTTTGGTGTTGCAGGCGTCCCAACAGGAGTTCATGGCCTCGAGGAGCGCCGCCTCTTCCTCTGGATCCGGCTCGAACTCACTCTCTGCGAACTCTGGCTGCTCTAGCTCGTAACACCGGTTGTAGCACTCATCGGATTCAAAGCTGCAGACGTACTCCGCGCCGTCAAACTCAGAGGCGGGCTCGATGATGCCGCTGACGACGAGCAGGGGCTCCCCACGATAGGCATCATTAGCGAGCCGATCACCGCAGCTCCACAAGGTAATGGGGACGAGGAGGAATAACACACGTGGATTCACGACATTGCGCTTCATTGGAACACCACCGTCAGGCCGATCTCGGCGCCGGGGACAGCGGCGAGTTTACTGTCCTCGTCAGACCTCAGCAGCACTCCGTCCACGAAAGCAGAGAGCGATCCGCTGATCTTAGCGCTGATGGGAACCTCGACCCTAAGGACCGGCGCCGCGCGCCCAATAATCGAGGTCCGCGCCGGGCTTTTCCCCCGAGTACTGAACTCCTGCTCCACCCAATCTGCGCCCAACCGCAATCCAAAACCGGGGCTGACATAGCCTGGGTCAAACAGCTTAAGCACCGTCACATCTCCACCGAGCATTCTCTGAGAGAGGTTGAGGTCCATATTCTTGGAGTCGGCGATGGTGCCCCGAAGACGCACCTCCAATGAGAGGGGCCTAAAATCAGCGCGCACACCAACGCTCGCACCGATATTCGGTCCAACGCCATCGGTCAGCGCCCCCATATACACGGTGCTCGTAGTCAGCCCTAACGCCACGGAGGCATCGCCCCGATATCCCTTTCGAATGGTCTGTCCGTAGGGGATCGGCCTCAGCTGACTAACGCGCACCGGCTGGGTCGCCCCCGCCTCTACGGCTACACGTCCCTCGTACACCGCGCGGGGGGTTCTGAGACGCAGCAAGTATCGACCCGGGTTGACGATCACCTCGGCACGCTTGTCGGTCGTGATCTCCATCACTCCGCTTAGAGGGTTCGCCTGATTCATAAACAGCCAGGTACCTGAACCATCGAGCCGGACACGCCCGACGCTGCTGTCGCTGCCTAAGCGGGTCAAAACTAAGTCCTCGCGGCCCTTCATCTTGAAGGCGTAGGTGGGGTGCTGCAGAAACCGCGCTCGGCTCGTCGTCCTCAGGGTCTCGTCATAGGCATACCGATACGCCTCAGAGAGGCTCACCTTACGATCCCCAGAGCGATCAGCGGCGCCGCGAAGGCCAGTCATGAAGTGATGAGAGAACACCCCTCCACCCAACCGATCCGACTCCTGCGCGTCTTCGCCCACAGCTGAGCTCGTGATAATCGCGTTCCCCGCGCTCTTGAGTCGAGCCGTAGAGACAATCTTGAATGGCTGCGCCGGACGCGCCCCCTTTACGCGGGTCAACTCGCCGCTGCGGCACGCGTCGACGACCAAGACCTTCAAGGTCGCGCCCGCGCCCGCGACCAGCTCGGTGAGTCGGTCAAACTCAAAGCGAGACCGCCCCAAGTGCATAGCGGTCACATCCGCGTGCCCGCTGTAATATACGAAGAGGAGCGTCTCTTTCTGCGCGTCCCGGGCTGCCTTAATCCGTGAGGTTAGAGATCTAAACGCCTGCTCGACGCGGTCGGCGCTTCGACCCTGTAAGAGCAAGAGGTTCTCTTCACGGACGGACGCGAAGCGACTCAGAATTTGAGCCATCTTTCCCGCGTCCTCTTCCGCGAACCGGAGGGGCTCATCACCGGGCTCACCGAGATTCGCTCCCATCACCAGCGCGAAGCGCTCCTGACCCTCGGCGAGGGCTGGACCCGCCAAACACAGGCTTAGAAGTATGAGCCAGACTCTCACTAGGGCTCCATTCTCTTCTTCATTAACCGAATAGTACGTTGACGGCAGCGCTGAGATTCCAGGATCTTGTCCACGCTCTGCCCACTGCGTAGGCCCTTCAGAGCTCCCGCGACCTGCTGGAACTCGATCGCGTCCTCACAGAACACCGCCACCAGATCCTCTCGGCCCAGGATCTCATCAAGCACGATGGCCTGGTCCAAAGTGGTCAGAGACTTCGTCGGCCCAAAGGCCTTAGAGCGACCGCCGTTATCCTGAGGGTAGCAGAGATAGGCTTCCCCTTTACCATCGATCCCAGCGATCATGAGGTGACCCGCCGTCGGCGTCGAGACGCGAAAGCCAACCCGATCACCAGCGTAAACGGCGTCATCGTCCTTCGCCTTGGTGACCACCTCCGAACGATTCAAGAAGAACTCAACGTTGAGGCTTCCCTTCACACGAAAGTACTCGGCGGGCTCCACCCAGCTAGTCCCAGGCTCTCGTTCATTGCCTGAGCCATCACCTTGGGGAATCGCCACATAGATGGCGACCGCCGCGGCAGCCGCGAGCAGCGCGCCATAGACGGGCGCTAAGGAACGCTGCGGCGGCGAAGGGGGTCGCCCGATAAAGGACGCCGCGTCCTTCCGCATCGACTCGAGACGCTGAGCGCAGACATCACACACGTCGATGTGCGCTTGGATCTCGTCAGACACAACCTCGCCCGCCAAATATCTCTCTAGACTCAGCTCAGTAAGATGGCCGTCTCGCGTCAGAAGATCGCTCATCCCCTACCCCCAGTCCGGCTGCGCATCAACGTTGTAATCTCATCCAATCGATTTCCCACCGTGCGCCGTGAGACACCCGTGATCCGGGCGATCTCTGCGTGGGTCATCCCGTCGACAAAGTAATAGATAGCGATGCTCGATTGCTCCGCGTCCAGCCGCGCCCAGAGCTGCTCTATCAGGAGCACATCCTCTGCGTCGGCCGCGTCCTGTGGGTGTAGCCAGGGCAGAGACTTGTTCAACTCAAGGGACTGCCGACGCCTCTTCTGATCCCGAAGCCGGTTCAGACAGTGGTTTGTAGCGATATGATAGAGCCAGGTGACTGGAGATGCTTCTCCACGAAATGAGTCGCGGCGCTCGTGAGCCTTGAGAAAGACCTCGTGCACGACCTCTTCAACCTCGTCCGGACGCACGAATCGACGCACCCGACGAGCGACCATGCTCGCGTGCTTTCGATACAGCATGTCCAAATCCAGAGCAGACCTGGATCGAAACGACAGGATGTTAAAGATGAACACCGACG
>CALELH010000711.1 GCA_937902595.1 uncultured Myxococcales bacterium | reverse complement strand
CCAAAAACCGTTGGACACATTGACTCGACAGGATGGGGTTACTTGCCCGACCGGCCTCATTAAGGGTGGCCACGATCTGGTCAGACTCCACCACGCTGCGGAAGAGGTCCGTTAAGCTGGAGAAAGGGGTGGAGGGGGGGCCGTCATCGACCGCCAACCGTCGGAGGTCCAGGATGATCCCATCGTTTAGGGTCGAACCTTCCTGGAGATAACTGTCAGCTGCGAAATAGGGGCAGAACACCTCACTCGTGTTCCCAAACTGGTCGGTGGCTGAGACCGTATGAATGTTCACCCCAGGGCGAGTGTTGACGGGGGACGAGAAGGTGCCGTTGGCATCGATCGGGACGGGAATGCCGTCCACATCAACGAAGCCGACCTCCGCCGTGTCTGTCGCCCGCCCGGTGAGAATGACCTCGTCGTCCACCAAGAGCATGCTGTTGGGCGCAGGGCTGGTGCACACGATATCGGGACCACCCGAGTCGACCACTAGGGTGACGGCCGCTGTGTCGACGCTCGTCTCGTCGTCTAGATAGAGGGTCGCGGTAATGGTGTATCGCCCGTCACGATTCAGCTGAAACCTATCCGGGCCAAACCGGGGGAGATCAGGATCGGCGACGAGACGAATGTCTGGGGCCGCAAGAAGATTCCCAAAGGCGTCTACGGCGCGCGTCTCAATCGTCACGACTGAGCCAGCTTGATAGAGCTCTTGAAAAGGCTCCGCGTTGGCGAAGATGGTCTGCGGCGCACCTGGACTCACCTCGATGAGCGCGGCTGTGGCGTCTGCTCCGCCCGATGGGCAGCTGACCCGGAATAGGTCGGCGCGCGTGGACCGGAAGACACGCGCCTCAATGTCTGCGCCGCCTGGGTTACCCAGGACCGTAGGAACGATACTAGATGCGTCGACGGGGTTGTCGAGGACGTCGTATGCGGCACAGGTGACGTCAGCGCGCTCCCCGGCCACCAGGTTTAGAGGCTCGGCGCTCGCGACGGTACGGACGATCCCGCCGGGGACGATCCGCCAGGCTGCTGGGGTCTCATCGACGACACCCGAGCGGGCTACAACGCACCGTACGGAATAGTCGCCGGTGGTATGGGCGAAGAGAGTGTTGTCATCGTCATTGAAGGCCCAACCAGGGCGTGGGGTGATCTCGACGCGTGTCGGCACACCGTCCATTGGTTCATCAGCCGAGTTAAACACCGTGCAGGCCACCTGGGTTGAAGTGCCCGCCGCTGTGACATCGCTTCCAATGCTGGTCTCGACCCGGCCTATGGTCTCGGGCACGGCGGCCGCGTCCCGTGGTGGGCCCAAGTCAGGGTTAACGTCAGGTTCGGCCACTTCAGCGTCCTCGGGGGCACCAAGGTCCGCGAGAGCCACATCTACGGTGGTATCAGGGGCATCTAGGCGAGGCGCTGCCGTGTCTTGGCAGCCGACTGAGAGGAGAGCGCCGAGCGCACATAGGAGGGCGTGGTTACGATGCATTGAGTGACTCTCGGTGAGATGGATACGTACAATGATAGCGTACAATCGCACTTAAACTCTTGCGAAAACTGGGCACAGCCATCGATGGCCAGTGTAGGCGAGTTTTTTGCCCTGTGGCTGGCAGCTTCAGCAGCGTATAGTCTGTCGTAGTACACGGGGAGATCATGGGACAGTTAGGACCGTTCAAGATTGGCGAACGCGCCGGGCAGGGCGCTATGGCCTCTGTTTGGTACGGAGAGCACGTCGAGACCAAGACGCCGGTCGCCATTAAGGTGATCGATATGACGCGCGGTATCGCGGATGGCGATGTGTACCGGTTTCGCTCCGAGGTCCGTGCCTCGGCTCGAGTTGTGCACCCGGGGGCGCTTCGAATCTTTGATGAGGGCGTCATCGAGAGGCCAGACGCATTCACTGGCGATCACTCCATTGTGGAGGGCTGCCCGTATATCGTCATGGAGTGGGCCCCAAAGGGAAGCCTCGTCGACCGGGCTAATCAACTTGGCTGGCCTGAGCTCAAGGGTATTCTACTCTCTCTGCTAGACGCGCTCTCGGCGGCACACGCGAGGGGGATCATCCACCGAGATATTAAGCCGGCGAACGTTCTGTTCGCCGAGCGAGGGTTGGTGTTGGCGGACTTTGGCATGGCGTACATTGGGGACGCTGAGTCTAACGACCGCGAGGTTCGCAAGGTCGTCGGCTTCCTCGTTCAGCGCCTCGTCCTCGCGCTCCAGGTTTTGGGTCTCGTCCTGGATCCGCATCACGGCGGACTGGTTGTTCATGAGCAGGCGCAGCTGGTCCTTGTTGGCCTCCTCGCGCGCAGCGCT
>CALELH010000710.1 GCA_937902595.1 uncultured Myxococcales bacterium | reverse complement strand
TTGTCCGGTCAGTTTGAACGCTGTACCGGCGCTTGCGCCCAAAAGGACGTACCCATCAGGTACGGGGGCAAAGTCAGACTCAGGTGAGACATGGGACTGACGAGCGACAAATTGAGCGTTGGTCGTCAGATACGGGTCCACCATTATGGAGGCCGAGGGCAGTCGATACGTCAGCTCGGTGCGCACCCGGTCCGATGGGATGAACAGCAAGAAGTCCCCGGTGTCCGCTCTGGATGCCCGAACGAAAGACCCCTGCACGCCCAAGTCGAACTGACCGAGCCGCATTACCGCGTTCGCGTCCACACCGTAGAAGATGGCATCGATTGGGTCATAGGAGAAGCGAGGATACCGCCCGCTGATGAGGACATCAGTGCGCACTGTCCCATCGTCTCTCAGCTCTGGGGACAGGTAGATGTAGTCATCGATGTAGCTCCCATACAGCGAGAACTCTGCCGAAAACCAGGACCGCTGAGTCTCCAGAGTTCCGCTGAGGCTCCAGCTCGTCTCGGGTCCCAGGTCGGCTCGCCCTCGCGCCATAATTGGAAACGAGGGCGATGTACCGTTTATGTACTGCTCGTCGATGGTGGGCATTCGTGTCGCGGTCGACAGGTCCACCTTGCCCGACGTCGATTCAGAAATGCGAACGAGGCCTCCTAGGGACAAAGTTGTGGCGTTGAAGGTCGACAGGCAGCGTGAGTTAACATCGCGCACCTCACAGTAATCGGCTTCGATACGGCCCTCTCTGACTAGGCTTTGATAGGTCTTCTTCGGGATGAAAGCCTTTCGTGACTCATGATCATACCGTAGGCCAACCTCGAATTCTGCACCTCCCAGAACCAGCCTCTCGATCGCAAACACACCGCCTCTTAGCGCTCGGTAGTTCGAGAGCAAGGGGAGCCCCGTGTAGAAGTTATCCTGGAACATGCCGCTGAGCCCCACGAGGCCCTCAAGCCGGAGATCCTCTCCAAGTGAGTTAGGAGTGCGTTCGAACAATAGGTCTGCGGTGTGAGTACGAAGCAGAAAGTTATGCTGGGCGCGGCTGCTCTCGCCTCGGACGATGTCGTACTCTTTACGATCGTTGACTTGATAGGCGTAGGTCGTCTCGAGCTCACCCTTGCCCTCAAAGTCGACTTTGACACGCGCAAGAAATATGTCGTGTATGACCCATTGAAAGGGCTGCTCAATCTGGTAATCGGCTTCGTACAATTCGCTGTTCACTGGCCGGGCGCGGCGCAAAACTGACTCGAAGTCCGACGTGGCTTCATTACGCACGCACGTGCACACTCCACTGCGCCGTTCGTTGCGACGATAAGAGAGCTTCGCCGACCAGCAGGGACCCTCATATTCGAGGATTCCTCCAATGTTGTTCTCTTCCACCCCCGTATTATCGAGGGGGTAGTCGGGGGTCATCAAGCCAGCTCCGATGGAGTAATTACCGTCTAGGCGCCAGGAGAACTCCGGCAGGACCTGATGATTTCCATCGATCCGTCCAGCGACGGTGCCGCGTTTCCCATTGAGAGCACCTACGGTTTGGGTGTGCATCGCAATGCCTGGCTCTTTGAGCAGTTTCGGAGGCTCGATTAAGAGCACCCCCGCGATGGCATCGGGGCCGTAGCGCACGCCGGCGGAGCCCTTGACGACCCGCATTGTTCCCGCGGCGAATGGATCTATCTCTGGTCCGTGATCTAGCGCCCAATCCTGACCTTCGTGGCGCACCGCGTCGTAGAGCTTGAGCAAGCGCGATCCGTATTGTCCACGGACTACGGGTTTGGCCGTCGTACCATTTCTCAGCACTGTCACCCCGGGTAATTTGGCGAGGGCGTCGGCCAGGCTCTCGCCACGGGTTCGCAGAAGAGCGTCTCCTTCTAGAGACACAACAGACCGAGTGTCCGAGGCTTTCAGGCGTGGTGCGTGAACCCGAATCTCCTCGCCTTGGGTGATGTGTATGGAGTTGAGTTTGATATCCAGCTCTCGTTGGTCCTCCACAACGATCTTTAGAGAGCGCAGCGCGTAGTTTGATCGTACGACACGCAGCTCCGTTGGCCCGCTGCACAGCCCCTCGAGACGATAACGCCCCTCGCTGTCGGTTCGGACCGGCAAGCCGCTCTCTCCTGGGGCGACGCGCGCGCGTGCTAAC
>CALELH010000709.1 GCA_937902595.1 uncultured Myxococcales bacterium | reverse complement strand
GGGAAGTATGAGGCTGGACGCCGCCTACTTGAGGCCGCGTCTGCCGAGATCGAAGCTCAGCCTAACCTCCCACCCCAATTGGCGGTGCGCTGTAAGATATGGTTGGCATGTTGCTATCGATCCGCAGGTCTCCTCGATGAGGCCGAGCAGCTCCTACAGGAGCTCAATCTTCGAAGCGACGAGATCGAGGGGTTTCATAGAAGCCCTGACCTCTTCTACCGTCTACACCTTGAGCAGGCCCGCCTACTTAGAGAGCGAGGGTCACCACGTAAAGCGTTTCGGATCTTGCGCAAAGACATGGGCTCTGCGTCCGCGAAGTGCCAGGCGACCGACCCCATATTGGCTCAAGAGATCGCCGCCGAACACGCTCAGTTGAAAGACTTCCGCCGTCGACAGGTCATGTTGCACAGCGGTTTAGCTGTCTCGGCGCTCATTCTGTTGGGGCTGATCGTCCTTCAGCAAGTCAGGCCCGATTTGTGGGAGCGGCTCTCCGCCGGTGTCTTCGGCTCTACGGTGAAGGTCTCCGATGGGATCGACGCAGGAGCGAAACCCATTGTTGTTGATGCAGGCGCACCGGATGCGGCTCCACCAGCCGAGACAGAGGTTGACATAGCAGAGAAGGTCGCCGCTCTCCGCGGTGAGGTAAAGCATCCACCCGGCAGCGTGACGGGACAGTTTAGCTTCACCGGAGGAAAGGGGGACACGAGCCTCATTTTGCCTCTCTCGGAGTGGACATCAAAGTGCCGGAGTTGGCGCGATTGTGCCGGGCAGAGTCACCTCGCTTTCATCCGGAAAGCGGATCTCCAGAAGCTGATCCTACGCAAGACCGACCGTTACGCATTTGAGTTTTGGAGACCCGGCCACGTTCCAGATCGCTTCGATGTCGACTCCGACATTTGGCAGAAGTTTCCTTTAGAGGAACCTGAACACCCGGTCCCCGTGCTCGAGCAGGCCAACTCTGCGGTCTACGCTCTACAAATCCGGGACACGAACGAGCTCAAGTCAGCCAGAGTCCTGCCCCGCAAACCGATCCAGGTCCCCATGGCCGAGGAGCGATTGACCGGCACGCTCGTACTGAGCCTGGGTGTCTCGTTGACCACGAGAGCTATACCTACCCAGCTAAAGGTGGCCGGCTCCGGCGTTGCCGATAGTGACGATCAGAGCGCGGCCAAAGAGCGTGAAAGTCTCGAGCTGCTCGCGAGTAATTTGAAGATGTTAGAAGATCTACTCGACCTCGAATGGTTCGAACAGTATCGGTTGACCCCGGTGACCTTGGAGGCCTTCGCATCTCACCCCAAGATGACGCGAAAATCTAGGCGCATGCGCTCTTCGAAGGTGGACGATTTAGGCTCCATCCATGAGAAGGATGAAGAGCAATTTATGAAGTGGGCCGTGCCATATCTGGCACGGGAAATCACTGAGAGGCACCCGCGATGCAAGCTCAGCTCTTCGCCTGCTCTTGGCAAGAAGAAGCTCAAGGATCTCAGGCTTAAGCGGCGTGACATTCGTCGACTTCGTCGTGAGAACACGGAGGCAGTGTGGGTCGTTGAGCGCGTCGTTAGACAGATCAAGAAGCACAGTCAGGACGCCGGCAAGACTCAGGTGATCCTTATCCCCGAGAGTTGGGACACGCGCTATCGCGAGGTTATCGTAGCGCTGAATGCGTGCATGGCGCCGCCCGCTCCTGTGGTTGAGGCGGAGTTGATCGCCAAAGAGGACGCTCCGCCCGGCGCGACCGGTGCAGCTGCATTGGATCTGAAGGGATCGATCAATGGGCTCGTTGAGGGTGGTCCTAAATCAGCGGAGCCGCTCGCTCTGCCCAACAAGACGGGGAGTGCTTCGGGAGCGCTGGCGGTGTCTACGGGCTCGACGAGGGCTCCCAGCGCGGCCACGACCGTCGCGCGCACCCAGGGGTCACGGGCAGCTCAAGAAAAACCACGAGATGATGCCCGAACTCGACCTCAGCCTACGGGAGCGGAGATTCCATCCAGAGAGACTCCCAATGGCGCGTCTTCCGGTGACGGAGCCTCCCGTACGAACACGGCACAGGGCCCGTCGAAGAAGACGGGGAGCAAGACGACCAAGAGAGACGCAAAGACAGCGATCGCTCAGCTGGGTGCCCCGGCACCAGACTTCTCCCTTAAGTCGACCTCAGGCAAGACGATCACCCTCAGCCAACTGAAGGGTCGGACGGTCGTCCTAGAGTGGTTTAATCCTGACTGTCCCTTCGTAAAGTTGGCTCATCGCGAAGGTAAGCTTGGGAGCCAAGCCTTCGCTCATATCGCCTCTGGCGGCGTATGGCTCGCCATCAACTCAGGTGGCCCGGGTCTGCAGGGTCACGGGCTGGAACGAAATAAGAAGGCCGTCAAAGAGTATGGTCTGACTTATCCGCTGCTCCTCGATGAGACTGGGGAGGTAGGTAAGCTGTTCGGTGCTCAGAAGACGCCACATATGTACGTCATCGATGGCACAGGGAAGTTAGTGTATCGAGGAGGGCTCGACAGTACAGGTGGCGCCGGCTACGGGGGTCAATTCGACGCGTATCTCATGGACGCGCTCAGGGCTGTAAGCCAGGGCTCAAAGCCACCGACCGCAGAGAGCAAGGCGTGGGGCTGCAGCGTGAAATACGCTCGGTGAGGATTGGGCGACCTGATGATCCGCAGCTCGACGCGCTGCGAGAGCAGCTGGCGGCCATGGCGCCCAGCTTAGAGGTGGACGACTCTTGGCCAGGAGAGCAACTTCGTCGCTGCGCAGAGGCCGGGGTCTACAGCTGGTTTATTCCTAAAGCCCTCGGTGGAGAAGGATGGTCACAGGAGTGGTTGATGCGTGGCTATATGGCCCTCGCTCAAGGGTGCACCACCACCACCTTTCTGATCACCCAGCGGGCAGCAGCCATCAGGAGAATCATCGCATCGAAGCGGGTTGAACTCATCGAGGCGGCCCGGCCCGCTATGGTGGGTCCATCGGAGTTCGTTTAGACAAGATCTCACCGCCTACCTCAAGCAAAGCTAAAGGCGAAGCTGGAGCCAAAGCCGGGTCTCAATTTGATGCTGGTGTCCAGACAGAGTCCCCCTGATGACGCAGACAAGATGAGCGAACTTCGATCGCTGGGGGTCATTCAAGACTGAGTCATCGAAGGGAGCGCGATGCAGGCGTCTCGGTGTAACCTTCTGTGTCTCTATACGTACTCACACGACAAGCTAGATCGACACACCCAGAGTCGCAGCGAAGAGCGATGTGGAGTCCGGTATGAACAGGCTCATCGATATCTTGACTACCGCGGCGTTTGTGGCCGCGTGTTTGGACCGACGGACTTGGAGTTCCTCCGGTGGTGATCAGTCCGATGAAGGTCTTGAGTCAGGCGCAAGAGCACATCGCGAGACCGACACCGAAGAGAGAGTCTATACCGAGCTCGCCCACCTCGTCTTCGCGTCAGCGGTGCTTAAGAATATGAAGGATCGTGCTGTCGACGAAGACCGTTACCGGTCAGGTGGTGAGCTCACTCATCCCTAGACCCGAGGGCGGTGTCGTTCTATTGGGGCGTTAAATCTCGGGCGATTCGAAAACCGAACTGTACGCCGATCTGCTCCGCCGAGTGCGCGTAGCGTGTCGCCGCGCGGCACCACGCGCTGGTGGAGAAGAGACCACCGCCGCGCATCATGCAATTTCCTGCGTAATTCAGGCTCGAGGTCCACTCGATCGCCATACCGCCCATGTTCCGAACACCGAAGGGCGAGACATCGTAAGGGAACTCATCTACGCGGGCGGGCCCACTTCGGTGCCCACTCTCGGTCTTGTCATTATTGACACCTCGAGAGGAGCAGCTGATGAGCCGGTCGTATCCATTGCCCCACGGAAATACGCGTCCATCCACGCCTCGCGCCGCGTACTCCCACTCCTCTTCGCTGGGGAGGCGGCACGGAAGGCCGTCACGTTCACTGCGCCATGCGCAATACGCTTCGGCGTCTAATTTGTTCACCATCATGATGGGCCATTTGGGGTCCCACGCATCACCATCTTTATCTGAAGATGGGATCACAAACCGGCCCTGGTCAGCCTCGTAATCGATGTAGATGGTACCCGAGGGTGATCGCGGCGCGTGACTTCGGGCTTGGGCCACATCTGTCCTGGCGAGTGCGTCGAGAAACTCTACATATTCGCCAACGGTGACCGGATTCTCTGCGAGTAAGAATGAGGCGAGTTCCACACGCTTCTCATCAAAACCGTTGGGTGCCTCTGCGTCGCCTCCCAGCCGCGCTTCACCTCCGTGGATAAAGACGAAACCTGGATGCTCTGCCTCTGGCAAATTGATCGATATGCGAGTTGTCGTTCGCCCTTCGATGACGAAGGGGATAAACGAGCGCATAAAGCCATCGGCCTCCACACAGACGCGGTAAGGTCCGACGGCTAATTGTCGTCCTTCGTCGTGGAGGCTCTCCGGGATGAGTAGAGGGCCGGACTCGATGTAACGTTCGATTCGTACGACAGCGTCCTCTGGAGACACGTTCAGCTCTAAGGCGCCATGGTTGGCGAGGCGATTGGCGTACTGGCCTTGGTCATGCTCCAAGACCAGGGCCTTAAAGTAGAGAGCGGTCGGATGATCACCCACCTGTCTGGCGTCGGTGAACTTCTCCCAATAGAGATCAGCGAGGAGAGTTCGGGTCTCCGGAGTGTCCTGATCTTCGAGGGCCTTCTCAAGGCTCTGTACGGCGCGGGTGTACAAGTGCTCGGCAGCATAGCTGGACTTCTCTAGTTCGTGTCGGGACCGCCATAACTCCAGATATGGTTCTAAGGCCTGACCGCTCTCGATGGCGTCGGCCAGGACGGGGGCTGCCCGGAGCGTCTCCTCAGCTTCGTGAATCTTGGCGATCTTCGCCGCGAGATGAACCTTGCTGTCCTGATACTCGGACATGGCCGTCTTTCCCGATTCCAGATTTTCATAAGCTCGAGCCATCGCGCGCCGTCGATCTTCGATTCCATCGAGGAACGCCGTGATCCGGTCACCGAGTTGGCTCACGGAGAGCCGATCTTCTGGGAGTGGCTTGAGCACCGCTTCGCAGAGCTCGATCAAAGCCGTCGGCACAGGACGCCCATCTGGCATGTTCGTCATCGGCCTCACATCGCAGTCGGCGACGGCCTTCATCATCGAGACGAGGTTCGTACCTGAGAACGCTTGTTCACCATTAATGATATTGTATAGGAGGCAGCCGAGACTGAAGGCGTCCGACTTTGGGGTGAGTTGATCCACCTCGCCACGAATTTGCTCAGGCGACATGTACAGCACCGTGCCCATGAGCGAACCACGAACAGAGTCAGACTCAAGAGACAAGATCTCATCACGGTCAGATCCCTCGGGTAGGTGGGTCTTGGCGATTCCCCAGTCGGCCACATAGAGCTCTCCGTAGGTGCCGACCAGGATATTCGCCGGCTTGAGGTCCCGGTGAATGAAGCCCTTGTCGTGTGCGTAGGCGACGATAAGGCAGATCTGGCCAAAGAGCCGAAGCAGGCTTTGAAGTGGGTACTCAGACTCCTTATCGGCGATGATCTCTTTCAAACGTTGGCGCAGGTCTGATCCCTGGATGCGTCGCATGGCGAAGTACCAGCGTCCGTCCGCGAGTTGTCCCAGGTCGTAGACCGGCACTATGCCTGGGTGATCCAAGCGACCCGTCAGGCGAGCTTCATATTCAAAGCGGAGCTTCGCCTCCCGATTAGGCTCAAACTTTCGATGAAGGACCTTCACGGCGACTTCGCGCGCCAGGAGTCGGTCGTTGGCGAGCCAAACCGTTCCCATTCCCCCGGACGCGAGCTCTGATACCAGCTCGTAGCGCTCACCCTCGTAGGTGGCCTTGGCGTCCTTCATCAGCTGAGCGAAGGACGTCTCCGTATTCGTCAGCGTGTCGAGATCTCCCAGGGTCGTCGACCCGAGTGGGTCGATGGTATCGTCGTCTGATTGGCTCATACTTGGGCTTGCTGTCCACCGGCGCGTCGCGCCACGAAATTATTACCACAGATAAGACTACGTCCTTCGGAACGCTTTGGATAGTCCAAGGCGACCCCCTCTCGCGGAGAGCCGCGCGTTACGCCTGTATCGAAGACGAGTGTCGACCCCACCCCTGTCAACGGCGGTCCTGTCCGCCGACTCCGGAGGGACTCACTCAACTCTGCCGGGACGGACAACGCGTCCCGACATTGCCGACCTACTGAGATGTGGCCTCGTTTGGTGGGTTCCATTAGCGCTCTTGGGTTGCCGCCGCCGTAGCTCCTGAGTCTAGCCGCCAGTTACTACAGGCCGCACTTCGCATCTGGTCCGTGGGGCTCATATGTACTGATTGTTTGGGACAAGGAGCGTCGATCTCTGGCATCCTGTCGATTGCGCACGGGAGGGCGGGACATTGCAAGATCTTAATCGGGTTCGAGTTTACTCTATTGGTGCGTCCGCGTGGATCCTTCGTGGGGCGCTGTCGCTCCTCTTAGCGCTGTCGGGTTGGGCCTGTAGCGAGGGCGACGGGAGCGCGGAGGACTGCGGTGGCGCGTGCTCGGCGGACCAGCGCTGCGTAGACGGCAAGTGTATCAGCCCTCAGGTGGGCGATATGGCGGTCACTGCGCTTGACGCAGGCCCTGACCAGGGACAGTTCATCGACACCATGCCGCCGCCGGTGATGGACGCGAGCGTGCCCCTCGACCAGGCGGTTGAGCCCGACCAGGCGGTCGCGCCGGACGCAGCGGTGATCATGGACATGGCCATCCCCGACATGATCGTCGACGCCGCCTGCGTCCCCAGCGGTGAAGAGATCTGCGACGAATTGGATAATGACTGCGACGGCAACACGGACGAAGGTGATTTACCCCCCCACGGCGAGTGCGAGACGGGCTTTCCCGGTATCTGCGCCATCGGCCAATACGTGTGCAATGAGGGCGTGCGCAGCTGTGAATCGCCGCTGCCCTTAGCCGCCGATGCCTGCGACACCTTGGACAATGACTGCGACGGCAGCACCGACGAGGACGGCCCCACCGTGGGTGATCCCTGTGAGACCGAGGGCCAGGGGATCTGCCGACTGGGCCGCTTCGCCTGTGATGAGGTGGGCGATTATGTCTGCGCCGCTCAATTTGAAGCGGTGGAAGAGACCTGTGATGGCAGCGATAACGACTGTGATGGATCGGCCGATGAGACCGACCCACAACTGGGCACCGATTGTAACTCGGGGCTGGACGGGATCTGCGCTCGCGGTGAATTGCTCTGCGCGGCTGGCGCGCTGCTCTGCAGTCCACTCACCCAGCCAGGGACCGTCGCCGAGACCTGCAATAACATCGACGATAATTGCAACGGCGTCATCGACGAGGACCTCCCGGTGCACCCACAACCGTGCGAGACTGATCTCCTGGGCGCGTGCCAGACCGGCCGGGAACTCTGCCAGGCGGGTCAGGTCTTCTGTACCCCGGTGACCCCGCCCCGAGCCGAACTGTGCAACGCGGTCGATGATGATTGCGACGGCACCCTCGACGAGGGCTTCAATGACCTGCTCTCACCCTGTAGCGCCGGCGTCGGTGCCTGTGAGCGCATCGGTCACCTGGTCTGTGACCAGGCCGCACTGAGTACGACCTGTAGCGCCATCGAAGCTGAGCCGCGGCGCGAACGCTGCGATGGATTGGATAATGACTGCGACGGCGAGATCGATAATCTGGTGGAGCCACCCCAGGAACCGGCGCACTGCGGGGCCTGTGGTCAGGTGTGTGAGTACCCGAACGCCGAGGGTTTCTGCCAGGACAGCGAGTGCCAGATGGGCAATTGCCGACGGGGCTATTGGGACGTAGACGGCGATCCAGTCAATGGGTGTGAGTGGGGCTGTGAGCCCAGCAATGTTGGGCATGAACGATGCGCAGATAGAGAGGGTGAAGGCGGTCCAGGCCTTGGGGGCTGCGAGCTCTGTGATGGTGTCGATAATGACTGCGACGGGATCATCGATGGCGATGATGTCTGTGGTGGACCGGAACAGGACGCGTTCACCTTCTGTCGAGACCGAGCCGCC
>CALELH010000708.1 GCA_937902595.1 uncultured Myxococcales bacterium | reverse complement strand
GCCTTGTCGATGCCGCGCTTGAGGTCCATTGGGTTCACACCTGCAGAGACAAGCTTGACACCTTCGCGGTAGATGGCCTGTGCCAAAACCGTGGCGGTCGTTGTGCCGTCACCAGCGACGTCTGACGTCTTGGAGGCGACCTCCTTGACCATCTGGGCGCCCATGTTCTCGAGGGAATTCTCCAGCTCGATCTCCTTGGCGACCGTGACGCCATCCTTGGTCACGAGTGGCGAACCGAAGCTCTTGTTGATGACGACGTTGCGGCCCTTAGGACCCAAGGTCACCTTGACCGTGTCGGCCAACTGGTTCACGCCGCGCAGAATCGAAGCGCGTGCTCTCTCTGAAAAAACGATATCTTTAGCGCTCATTTATATTCTCCTCAGTGCTCGATGATGGCGAGGATCTCGTCCTCACGCAGAATGACCCGCTCTTCACCCTCGAGCTTGATCTCGGTTCCGCTATACTTGCCGAAGAGGACTCGGTCGTTGACCTTGACCTCAAGCGCCAGCACATCACCCTTGTCGGTGCGCTTTCCGCTACCAACGGCGATGACCTGGCCCTGGATCGGCTTCTCTTTGGCTGTATCTGGAATGAAAAGACCACCCTTGGTCTTTTCCTCTGCCTCGAGTCGCTTAACGATGACTCGGTCGTAC
Organism: uncultured Myxococcales bacterium; assembly: GCA_937902595.1. Classification (GTDB taxonomy): domain Bacteria; phylum Myxococcota_A; class Bradymonadia; order UBA7976; family UBA1532; genus UBA1532. The sequence continues at coordinate 4,799 of CALELH010000708.1, read as the reverse complement.
AAAGGCTTGACGTTCATTGGACTCTCCACCCTTTCGTTATTATCTAGTTATCAGGCCGATTCATTTGAATCAGCGGGCGGCGGTAAGCCTAAACACCGCAGCATGGGTGTCAACGGATCCCCGAGGCTTTTTTTGATTTTTGTGGAAAAAAATAAAGAAAACGGCCCTAAGAGGCCCAAGAGCCGTTGGGGAAGAGACAATTGGAAGAGCGGGGGGATACTCCCCTACATCTTGCGAAATACACCCACGACCTTACCGATGATCATCGTCTCGCGAAATTCGCTCTGATCGACATAGATGGGCTCCATCGCGCTATTGGCAGGCTGAAATCGAATCCGATCTCCCTCACGGAAGTAACGCTTGCAGGTCGCCTCATTGTCGATCAACGCGATAACAATCTCGCCCTGATAAGCCGTCGGTGCCTTCTTCACGAAGACATAATCCCCGTCGTGTATCCCATCCTCGATCATTGATTCACCCACGATCCGAAGCGCGAACACCTCTCTATGTCCACCGAGTAAGACTCGGTCGATCTTCACCGTATCTTCAGCCTCCTCCACAGCGAGAATAGGTTCGCCCGCTGCGCAGCGACCCAGGACGGGAATCTCGATAAAGTCGCCCGTGACCTCGAGGCCCACCGGGCGCATCGCCCTGCTCTTCAGGTCATCGCGCATCAGCACCCCTTTGCGCTCAAGAGCCTTTAAGTGGTCATTGACACCATTGGTCGAGCGGATCCCCATCTTCTGGCCGATTTCGCGGATCGTTGGCGGATATCCTCGCTCGGTAATCGACGCAGTAATGTACTCAAGAATCTCCTGCTGTCGACTGGTAAGGCCCTTCATGCTATGACTCCCCTATCACTGAACGTAATTTCATGTGCGACACGATACTACTGAACAATTGAACAGAAGATCAACAATTTATCTTTAGTTTGTAGAGACAGGGATATGGGCACCTTGGAAGATAGTAAAGACACGGTCATTCTGGCTTCGGCGTCCCCTCGACGGCGGGTCCTTCTGGAGGGCGCAGGGCTCAGAATTGAGGTTAAGCCGGTCGATATTCTCGAGCAGCCCAGGTCTGGTGAGGGTCCATCAGAGTTTGCCCTACGCATGGCCCAGGAGAAAGCCGAGGCGGCACGCCATCCCCGTGAGCCTAGGCCCCTCCTCGCCGGCGACACGGTCGTGACCATCGACGGTGAGATATTGGGAAAGCCGCGAGACGTCGACCACGCCATAGAGATGCTCACTCGCCTGTCCGGCAAAGCTCATAAAGTGATCACAGGTTGGGCCTTGAGCCACGACGGCACCATCACCGCGGACACGACGGTATCAGAGGTCACCTTTGGCGCCCTGACCCAACGCCAAATCGAGGACTACGTAGCGACTGGGGAGCCCATGGATAAGGCCGGCGGCTACGGGATTCAAGGATACGGAGGCGCCCTTGTCGACCATTACACGGGCGACTTCTCCAACATCGTCGGTTTCCCGCTGCCAGACATATTGAGAAGCTTGAGCCTGGCTGGAGTGGGGCCGCAGAGCGCTCTCGGTAGACGTTACGCGACGCTCCTGGGCCGCACCGCGGCGGCCTGCGCAGAGTGCGATCGCTCTCCTGAAGATGTGAGAATTATTGGCGCGAGTAAGGCACAGTCGGTCGAGTCGGTTCAGGCAGGTTACGCCGCGGGCCTCCGCGACTTTGGGGAGAGCTACGTACAGGAGTTCACGGCGAAGCGTAACGTGCTCCCTGATGACGCTCGCTGGCATTTCATCGGCCACCTCCAACGCAATAAAACGAGGTTTATCGTCCCGGGTATCCACCAAATCCACACGGTCAGCTCAATCCGCCTCGCTGAGACGATTGCTAAGCGCGCACGCGCGAACGGCATCACCGTGCCCTGCTTGCTTCAAGTGAACATTGGGGCCGAGGCGACCAAGTCGGGCGCCACCGTCGATGAGCTGCCGTCCCTCCTGGAGGCAGTCGATGGGATCGACGGTGTGCACGCCAGCGGCCTAATGGCGATCCCACCCAGAGGCGGACTCGCGACCTCACGGCAATGGTTTCGGCGTGTGCGCACCCTCAGGGACAGCCTCGCCACCCAAGAGCGGCCTCTCTCCGAGCTGTCCATGGGCATGTCGGGCGATTTCGACTCCGCCATCATTGAGGGGGCGACGCAGGTACGAGTCGGGACCGCCCTCTTCGGCCAGAGGCGTCCCTAGATAGACCTGTTGTCCCGTCCGCGGGGCTGTGGTCATATGCTGACCATGAAAGTGCTCACCGGCCTCGATCGCCTCATCGATGAAAAGTTCTCGTCCCTAAAGGGTCAGAGAGTCGCCCTGCTCTGTCACGCCGCGAGCGTGGCCTCCGATCTGCGTCACATCACTCAGGTGTGCCAGGATCTGGAGGTGAACGTCGTCCAATGCTTTGGACCTGAACACGGGATTTGGGCAGACGCTCAGGACATGATCGCCGTCGGCGAGATGACGCGAGAGCAGCTGACCGGAGCGCCTGTTCGGAGTCTCTACGGCGCCGATGAAGCGAGTCTCTCACCCAAGCTGACAGACTTTAATGGGGTCGATGTGCTCCTCATTGACCTTCAGGACGTCGGCGCTCGCTATTACACATACATATATACTGCGACCTTGGCCGCTAAGGTCGCAGCTCAAGCCGGTGTAAGAGTGGTCATCCTGGATCGCCCCAACCCGATCGGAGGCGCCGTCGAAGGTGGGCTCACTGGAGTCGACTGGCTGAGCTTTGTCGGGATGTGGCCCTTACCGACCCGCCACGGTCTCACCATCGGAGAGGTCGTCTGCCTTCTCAATGAGAGAGAGGGCTTCAACGCCGAGATCGAGGTCATTGAGATGACCGGCTGGACCCGGTCGATGTACTACGATGACACCGGCCTCCCCTGGGTACAGCCGTCACCGAATATGCCCACTCTGGACACGGCCATCGTCTACCCAGGTATGTGCTTAATCGAGGGCACTACCATGAGCGAAGGGCGCGGTACGACGCGACCCTTCGAGTTAAATGGGGCCGACTACATAAACCCCTTCGAGTTTGCGGGAGCGCTGAACGCTATCGAGCTCCCAGGGATCAAGTTTAGACCTGTCTATTTTCAGCCCACCTTTCACAAGTACGGTGGCCAGAGTATTGGGGGCGTCGCCCTGCACGTGTCAGATCGGCAACAGCTTCAGCCTCTTCGAATGGGACTCCACTTCACCGCGACCGCTCGGCGTCTGTATGGCGACCAGTTCGCCTGGCGCACGGAGGTCTACGAGTTCGTAAAGGATCGCCTCGCCATCGATCTTCTCTTTGGTGGCCCTGAGGCGAGAGAGCTCATTGATTCAAAGGCGTCGCCGAACGCCATCGACGATCTCTGGCGAAGCTGGCAGCCAGAGACCAGAGCTTTCTCTGAGTTTGCGGCGCGTTACCACCGCTACACGTCATGACCCCCCCCCAACGAGTGGTGCTCTACGGCGGCGCCTTTAATCCTCCTCACCTCGCGCACATCTTCACGGTCACCTATCTGCTGGGGCGAGATGACGTCGACGCAGTTTGGCTCATACCGACGGCGGCCCATGTCTTCGGAAAGGCCATGGTCGCCCTAGACGCTAGAGTAGAGATGCTGAATGAGGTGATCGCAGCCTACGGTTGGAGGGACCGTGTACGGGTGCTCGACATCGAGGCTCACCGAGACGGGCCCTCGCGCACCTTTGACACGCTGACCGAGCTCTCTTCGAAATGGGCAAGCCATGACTTCCGCTGGGTCATGGGGGCAGACAACCTCACTGAACGCCATAGGTGGTACCGCTTCGACGACCTGATTGAACGCTGGAACCTCATCGTTCTTGGACGTCCGGGACACGACGCCGCCCTATCGGAGTGTGCTCAACACGCGTGGTGCCAGCCCGGCCCTACGCTCCCCGATGTCTCCTCAACTCAACTCCGCGACGCCATCGCGGGCGTCGGCCCTCAGGAGCGCCTTGCTTGGTTACCTGATTGTATTCGAGAGAGATGTCTCGCTCTGTACCAAAGGGACGCCGCGCCGCTACCCAGCGTCACGATTCTGGGCCTCGGCCGCTTGGGGCGTACCTGGTCTACCTGCTTAGCGCAGGCGGGGCAGCGCGCGGTGACGTGGAACCGAAGCGCGGTCGATGGCGCAGATCTGACGGGTGAGCTGCCTGAATCCATCGACAGCGACGTGATCTTGATCACGGTGAGCGACACAGCCATCGAACAGATCGCCGAAGCTCTCTCTTTGACGATCTCTGAGGATGCCCACCCGGCGGTACTGCATTGCGCAGGACGCCTAGGCAGCGAGGTCCTGGCGTCGTTGAGCCAACGCGGGTGCCCTGTCGGCTCCCTACACCCCCTGCAATCGGTCACCGGCGGCCCCGCTGATCTATACGGCTCATACTGTGCTTTATCAGGGGACGAGGCGGCTATCGCCGCTGGTCATCAGCTCCTCGCTGCCGCTGGAGCTGTGGCCTTTGAGCTGCCGAATGATGACAAGGCCGCATATCACGCCGCGGCCGTCCTCTCTGCGAACTTCGTCACAACCCTCGCCCAGGGAGGCGTAGATCTCCTCACTGCGCTCGAGGTGCCGGAGAGACAAGCGGCTCAGGTTCTGCACCCGCTAGCCAACGGCACCATTCAACACCTGGAGAAGATGTCGCCTGCTGACGCACTCACCGGCCCCTTCGCTCGACGGGATCTCGACGCGGTCCGAGCCCATATAGCGGCGCTGAGCAGACGAGCTCCCCATCTCATCGAGAGTTATCGGACTCTGGCGAAATCCAGCG
>CALELH010000707.1 GCA_937902595.1 uncultured Myxococcales bacterium | reverse complement strand
GCCTATGGACGCGCAGAGGCCTCAGCAGGATGCCTCGAATGTCGCCCTCGACCTTGGCCTGGCTATGGACGGCGCTGCACCTGACAGCGGAGACCGCGATGACGCCGGCGACGCCGGAGACGCCGACGGCGGCGATGAGTGCGTGTGTCCGGACGACTTCGACCCTGTTTGTGGTGATGATGGGGAGACCTATAGCAACGCGTGTCTCGCTGTCTGTGCGGGCGTCGGAATTGGGCGAGTCGGTAGCTGCCCGGATAACGCTTGCGAGGTCGCCGCTGATTGTGGCGACGCCGGGCCAGATTGTGATTACAGCTGTGATGAGGGTCTCTGTGTGCCTCGCTGCGGCCAGCCCTGCGGACCTAACCAGCCCTGTCCTCGCGGGATGATGTGTGAGGCAGGCCGATGTACAGGTGAGCTCGATTGCCCTGATCCTGATGATCCCGATATCGAATGGCACGGTCGAAATCTAGAGATCTGTGAGAGTCTCAACTTCGCGTGTGATCCAGGTGAACAGCTGTTCTTCGATGAGTGCGGTTGTGGCTGCATACGGCGCGGAGACGTGCCCTGCGAGTGTCCCGATGTGCTCAACCCGGTCTGCGGCGCAGACGGAGTGACCTATGACAACGACTGCCTAGCCGAATGTCGAGATGTCCCCATCATCGCGGAAGAGGCGTGCATGTCTCCGTGTCCGCCCGTTGAGTGTGGCGACCTCGAGTGTGTCAACGGGTTCGCTCGCGACGAAGAAGGGTGTGAGATCTGTGAATGCTCCGACGAAGAGGGACCTAACCTGTGCGCAGACTTCTTCTATCGAGTCTGTATGCTGGACATCGACTGCGGTGGTCGAGAGGATTACGTCTGTGGTCCAATCGTCGAGCCGTGTTTGCCCTCCAATTGTGACTGTGACCCCGAGACCGGGATGAACCGAGTGTGCACCCCGGATTGTCGCGAGGGCGTCGGCCTCTGCGTTCCACGAGAGTAATCTCGAGCCCTGTCCGCGGGCGCGTTTTCCTATGACTGGGTCAATATGCTAAGTTTAGGGCCTTAGAAAGGTCTGGGGAGCCTCAGCAAACCTATGGGGTTTCGCAGAGGTGTTTAGCTGGGGTTCATGTTCACTCGAAGAAAGTTTGTCACCAGCGTCGGGGCGTCTCTGATCGCCGCGCCTTTCTTGAACCAGCTCAATGGTATCGCCCACGCTCAGGTCGTCAACGCGCCCGCTAAGCGTCTGCTCGTCTTCTTTAGCCCGGATGGCATCGTCCCTCGATTCTATTGGCCAGAGGGAGGTGAGGCTGATTATCGTTTCCCTGAGACCAGCGTACTGAGCCCACTCACACCACATCGAGATGACCTTCTCGTCCTTCGCGGCGTCGATATGCCGACTGGAAACCACCATCACAACGGTGGCTTGGCGGCCATGCTCACGAACGTTCACATGAGCGGTCATACGGGAGAATTGCCACAGCCCGATGCGGCGATGGGTCAACCGACGACGCGCGTCCCCGAGAGGAACCCCAACGCTGGGCAACGAGAGTTGAACACTGGGGCCATGTCCGTCGATCAGGTGGTCGCTCGGCACATCGGCGGCAATGATCGCTTTGCTTCGCTCCCGCTGGGGGTACTCACGGATCCAATGGGCGCGACGATTTGGACGCGGATGTCCTATGGAGCGCTGGGCCAGTTTGTCCACCCTGACTCCGACCCCCGCAGCGTCTTTCAGCGCTTGTTCGGTGGGGTCAGTCGGGACGCAAACGCGCTCGCTCGTTTACAGAGCCGCCGCCGCAGCGTCTTGGATTTAGTTCTCGGCGATCTCAACACCATTCGACGCAGAGTGGGAAGAGAAGAGAGACAGAAGCTGGACATCCACTTGGAGGGTATTCGTGAAATGGAGCGCGGCCTCTTCCAGCAGAATCAGTTTCGCTGTGAGCCGCCCAACGCCCCAGCCCAGCTAGACAAGGACAATTACGCGTCGATCCCTCAGATCACGCGCTCTCAGATCGACCTCGCCGTCACCGCGCTGGCCTGTCAGATGACTAAGGTGACATCCATCCAGCTGTCACACCCTGTCAGCCGAGCGGTCTATTCTTGGGTGGGTAACACCGAGGAGCATCACGATCTGTCTCACGCGACGGACGCGGAGCCCGATCGGATCGCGCAGTATCTCCTCGCGGAGCGCTGGTGCACGGAGCAGTTCGTGTACGTATTGGAGCGGCTGAAGGCGACGCCCAACCCGGATGGGGACGGTAGCTTATTCGATGATACGGTCGTGCTCTGGGCCCAAGAGGTCGGAGACAGCCGGTCCCACGAATCGATCTCGGTACCATTCGTACTCGCCGGATCTGGTGGAGGCGCCTTCCGGACCGGTCGATATCTTCAATATGACCACGTGCCCCACAGCCGATTGCTCGTCTCGATCTGCCGCGCCTTCGGGATGGAGATGGAGACCTTTGGGGATCCCGCGACGGGAGCCGGTGGACTGGACGGGTTGGTATGACGCAATTGCGTCTATTTTCGAGACTCGTCGCGTGCCTTGGCGTGGCTCTACTGATCAGCTGCGGAGAGCCCGGCGAAGAGGCGGGGAGCGGTGGAGCGCAGACCGTGGACATGGGTCCAGCCTCCTCTGACGCAACGCCCATCGATGCCACGCCTCTCGCAGACGTCGCGGATCAGGCTCACTCGGACGGCGGAGCGGGGAGCGACGCTTCAGCTGACACCGGATCAGAGGATGCGGGCGGCGAGCCAGCGTGCCCATCGGATGAGCATTTCTTCACTCACACCGCTTGGCCTCAGGTGCTTGAGGCGCAGTGCACGTCATGTCACCAGGCTGGTGGACAGGGGGCGGACACGCGTTTTGCGCTGACCCCGAATACGGATGCGGAGGCTATTGAGCAGAATCTGTCAGCGTTGAGACTGATGGCTCGGGCTGAGTTGGATGGAGTGTCACTGCTCATCTTGAAGGCGTCAGGAGAACATCCTGATGGTCATGGGGGCGCGGCCTCAATTATGCCAGACAGCGCTGAGTATGAGGTGTTGGCTGAGCTAGCTGCCCGATTGAGAGCTGAGGTTGATGAGTGCGGTGAGACCGTCCTGGAGGCCACCTCCTTGCACCCGAGCGGGGAGTGCGACGAGCTCGCACCGGGGCGGCGGCTGATGCGGCGCTTATCCCACTCCGAATACCGAAACACGATCCACGATCTATTGGGTCTAGACGTGGACGCTGAGGCCGCGTTCGTGGCCGACCCCATCGAGTATGGCTTCGACAATCACCCTGAACTCCTCCACGTTCAGGGGTTACTCGCCGATCAGTATCGTCGCATGGCTGAGTCTATCGGTGGCGCAGTGGAGGTCGAGGACCTCTTGCCCTGCGAGCTTGAGGCCGCTGATCTGAGCTGCGGGCATCGCTTCATCGCCGAGTTTGGTCTCAGGGCGTTTCGGCGTCCGCTCACGGAGACTGAGATCGGGGCGTATCGGGCGCTCTTCTCTACCATCGTCACCGAGGAGTGTTTTGAGCAGGCGGCCCGTTGGGTCGTGACGGCGATGCTGCAGTCGCCTCACTTCCTGTATCGAATGGAGCTCGGCCGACGGACGGAACTCGGCTTCGAGTTGACCTCCTATGAGCTCGCGACCCAGCTGTCCTATCTGATCTGGAGGAGCATGCCGGACCAGGCGCTGTTTGACTCTGCAGCGGATGGGAGCCTGCTGGAACCAGCGGTGCTTCGTCGCCAAGTGCGCCGCTTGATTCATTCCCCCCGCAGCGCGGAGATGGTGGCTGATTTTATGGGTAAATGGTTGGGTACCAAGGACCTGATGCACGTCGTTCGAGACGCCGTCGTTTATGCCGATCTGGATCTCGATTTACGAGAGGCTATGTTGGAGGAGAATCGTCGGTTTGTCACAGACCTCTGGAGACGTAACCGACCGTACACAGACCTCTTCACCGCACAGCACAGCTGGCTCAGCCCCGAGCTCGCCGCCCACTATGGGCAGGCGCTAGACGGAGTCGAAGAGGATGAGAGCTTTCGCCGAGTTGAGCTGGACGCTACTCGACCAGGAGGGGTACTGACGCAGGGAGCCTTTCTCACGACTCACGCGTCACCAACCTCATCCTCTCCCATCATGCGGGGCCTCACTGTTCGTGAGCGACTCCTCTGCGAAGAGCTCAGTTTGCCTGCCTTCGCCATCCCAGAGCTTCCCGAAGACGCTGGACCCGACGCGACGACTCGAGAGCGTTTCGCAGCGCACACAGAGAATGAACTCTGCCAAGGCTGTCACGTGCTGATCGATCCCATAGGGTTTGGCTTTGAACATTACGATGGGATTGGCCGCTACCGTGAGATGGATGGCTCTCAGCCTGTTGACGCGAGTGGGTCCCTCGTCCGGGTAGGGCAAGAGGAGACCCCCTTTCATGGAGTTGGGGAGTTGGCGTCCCTGCTGGCGAATGACTCACAGGTGAAGGCCTGCTTCGCTCGTCAGTGGTTTCGTTATGGCTTCGGAGAGAATGAGAGCGTAGACGTCGCGTGTCATGTCGACGCTCTGGCAGATGCGCTGATGCAGAAAGAGGATCGGCTAAAGGCGGTCATCACCGCGTTGACGACAGCGCCCCATTTCCGTCAGCGAAGCGGCGAGGTGCGTGAGTTAGATGTGCTGGGCTCGGAGCTCGTGCCTACGGATCCTGGTGTACCAGCGATGTCACCGGACCCGGCGCTCCCTCCAGACGGCCTCGAGATGCTCGTATGTGGTGAGGAGCCGCAGAGGAATGAGCGGGCAGAGGCCGGTGATCCAAGGATTGAGATCGCCGTTCGAGAGGATCGCTGGGATCATGGATATTGCCAGTACCTCACGCTGACGAATGTGGGAGACGAACACTTGGAGGGCTGGGAGATTCAGCGCGATATCGAGGGGACCATCAGCAACACTTGGGGAGCGTTCCGCGACGCCGACTCAGGGACGGTCACCTTCATCAACCTGCCCGAGAACGCCACGCTGGAGCCAGGGCATCAGGCCCAGCTTGGTTTCTGCGCCACGCTTTGATGGATGATGCTGTCGAAGGCGAGCGGCCCATCCGCAGGCTAGTGTCGGGTGCCCGTGTCGTAGAGAATCTTACCCCACAGATACATTTGGCCCGGCTCCATGACCCGCGGTAGGTGTTCTTTGTCCGTGTGATGGGCGCGATACGCTTCGATACACAGCTCGCTGCAGTAGTAGCGTTCGTCGGAACCACCGCCCACCGTCCCTAGAAAATCATACTTTTTACCCACCGTTCCATAGGCGAACTGGGTCGCGGCGATTCCACGCTCCGGAGTCCACCACTTGGGTCGAATCACGATGACGCGGTGAGCGGTGTCGACGAACTCCGCGAGGGAGGTCACCTGAACCCCATCGCCGATCGCTTCGATCACCTGACCGCGGTCTGCGTCGTAGATGACCGCGTGACTCAGAGGGATGTTTGTCGTGGCGACGACCAGGTTGTCCGCACCTTTGTAGCCCCGCACTACGAGCCAATCTCCGGATTGAGCGACCGCCTTTATCTTCTCGATCCACGTCGGGTTCAGCTCGGCGCGAGCGGCGGCGTCAGGCTTCTTGAGCACGATGGAGTGCCCACAGCCAAGGGACAAGATTAGACAGAGGCAGGTTAAATATCTCACGTGAGCAGTGTCGCTCGTCTCGAGCCCAAGTTCAATCTCTGCACTCGCGACGGACCATGGAGCTGCGCATGAGCGCCGGACTAGTCTTCCGACCAGTGGCGGTGCTCACGCGCCCGGCATGGTCAGTCCGCTGGGCTCCGGCAATATAGGGTCTGACCACACTCGGTGACCGCACGGCAGCCAGCCTCATCGCGGAGGCAGGGCTCTCTAGATTCCCATTCAGAGTCAGGATCGCAGGTCGGCACGGCTAAGCAGGATGGCTCGTGTTCAGGTCGGCAATAGGTGGTCAGATTACACACGGTGACCGCTCGGCACTCTTCGCCGTTGTCCTGGCATGGATCGTCGGAGCCAAACTCGCCTTGAACGCAGCTTGGCACCGCCTCGCACTGCATCTCTTCGGCGAGACAGTACAGCTCGACGGCGCAGTGACCTTCACCAAATTGAAGGAGTTCACAGCCGGCGATGGGGTCAGCGGGATCGCACGCTTGACTACCCTCTGGGCACTGATATGCGATGGGGGGACAGGGCATAGGTCGGCAATAGACCGTGTGGCCACAGGCGGTCGCCTCACGGCATCGCTCTTCACCATCCTCACACGGCGCTTCGGATTCATCTTCGTCATCCTGACAGGCGGGGAAAGCGTCGCATTGAACGTCCTGCCTGCAGTAGATGGTGGTGCCACAGGCCGTGACCTCATGGCAGCTCCCCTCTCCATCTGCGCACGCCTCATCAGACGCCAACTCACCCGCATCGCAGGTGGGGACCGCTCCGCACATTACACCTGGTCGACAGTAGATGGTGCTCCCGCACAGCGATCTCTCTCGACAATCCTCATCACCGGCGCATGGTTCGTCTGAGGGCTCTTCATACTCTGCACAGGTCGGGTAGGCCTCGCAATTGACGGCGGGCCGGCAATAGGTCGTTGACCCACATTCGTCCACTTGCCGGCACGCCTCCTCGTCGTCTCCACAGGCATCGTCTGAGCTCTCTTCATCGCGACCACAGGTAGGGATGGCGAGGCACATGTCATCGGCGCGACACGAGATCGTCGTCCCGCACATCGCGACCTCTCGACAGGCGCCGTCGGCTCCTGAACAAGGCCCTTGGCTCTGCAATTCACCAGCGGTGCAGCTGGGCACAGCGAGGCATTGGTCGCCTTCACTGGGATCGTAGTTTTGAATACAGCCGCTGGCCGTCATCGCGGTGAAGAGGACGAGTAGATGGACCTGTCTCTGGCCAAGCTGAATGAAATTCATTGGAAACTCCGAATTGTAATATGGGTTCCCACCACTGGACGACGCTCGTGGAAGTTCTTACGCGATCCGCCTTATTTCGAGCAGTTGGCGTAAGCCGAAGACGCAGTTCTCGTCGGGTGGTTTATGTGGGGGGGGCTCTGAACAAGGAGTTCCATATGACGATTTGTAAGCTAGATCTTCTGAACGTCAGATCTTTGCGGGTCCGAATCTATTTACCGGAGAGTCGACGCCTCAACCGCGCGGCAGCGCGCTCCTTAAGGGCGCCTCAGAGAGCCCCCCTGTCGTCGTCGATAGGGACCCCCGTCGCCGAGGGTCCTTAGGGGGTTGGATTAGGCGGTGAGCTCGGTGAGGCACTCGTCGATGATGGCGAGCCCGGTGTCAACGTCTGTTTCGTCGATAACGAGGGGAGGCGCGATCCGGATGACGCTCTCACCACAGGACAGCAGCAAGAGACCCTTGGTGAAGGCGAGCTGACCAAGATCGTGGACGAGCTGCTTTGCGGGCGCTTTGGTCACGCGGTCTTTGACGAAG
>CALELH010000706.1 GCA_937902595.1 uncultured Myxococcales bacterium | reverse complement strand
GGGGACCGGCCGGTCCCTCTTCGCCTTGAGGGCCCCGAGCACCAGGCTCGCCTTGGGGGCCTCGCGCGCCGTCCGCGCCCGGAGGCCCGGCTGGACCTACTAGACCCGTCGGATCACCGACCCATTGGCCGTTCGCGTCGATAACTACGTTTCCGGCGATGCGAATCGCCTCGGGGTTGATCTCGCCATTAACGTCGTTGGCGACGTCAGCGATCAAGGCGACGGGCACCTTCAGGATGGGTAATCTGGGCACCGACTCCGCGTTATTGTCGATGGTAATTCCGACATAGATGGACGGCCTCAGAAAATCCAGGGGGTTAAGATCTTCGACCGAACCGATGGCGATGGCATAGTTCCCATCGATGAAGGGCACATCTCTATGCCACTCCTCAAAGATGCGCTCACCACCCTCTCGACGATCGTAGAACCGCACCCTAATGTCGTGCTCACCTTCGAAGGGCATACCTTCGTTGTCGACGACAAAGCCCACCTGACTGATCAAGTCAGGCAGCGCCTGTGATTGCGAAGGCCATGCAAGACCCGCAAGAATGGTGCAGACAAGAGCAACACGTAAAGTGCTCATGGTACCCCCCCGAACATATCGGATTACCCAGGGTGGCAGTGTAGCGCTGAAGACGTCTTGATCACAAAGACATTTGCGCGGGCGCGCCGCGCGAGCATGGTGCGCTCACGTACGCACGGAAGATGCTGCGCTCACGTACGCACGGAAGATGCGAGGTCAAGAACGGAGTCAAGAACACAGAGAGGAGTGTAACTACTTCTTGGGCCTTTTTGCGGCACCGCGACGGACCTTCATAGCCTCTTCAACCGTGACCTCAGGCGCGTCCATTTTTGCTGACTTTGGAAGTTGAGCAAGAGCGCGCTGGATCATCTCGGCGCCCTGCTTCATCTTTGGCTGTTTTTTGGCGATATCGAGGTAACCTTGAGCGATCTTCTTGGCCTGCGGAATCTGCCCAGTCTGTGCGAGAGAACCCATCAAGGCTAGCCGGGCTTGCGCGTTCAGCGGGACCTCCTTAACCACCTGAACTAATTGCTGAATTGCGGCGCCGTGCTCTCCGGCACTCTGATACGCTCCTCCCAAATCTAATCGAATCCCAGGGTCCTTACTGACCTTCACCGCAGCCGTAAAATACGCGATCGCCTCACGTTGCTTTTTGAGACGAAATGCCGTCACTCCGAGACGCCGTAACAGGGCAGGCTCGCGATCCACTTTTCCGTGGGCCTTAGCCGCAAGTTTAAAGGCTGAGTAAGCGGGCTCGTTCTTACCCGCAAGAAGGTGGGTATCTCCCAGCTCATAATACGCTTTGGCGCTCCTCAGAGAGGCCGTCGCCTTCTCGAGCTCTTGCGCCGCGTCGTCGTACTTCTTTTGTTGCTTCAGTACGATGCCATAACTGAGTCGAGCCTGAGCGTTCTCCTCGTCTAGCTTTATGGCCTTCTTTAGCGCTGATGACGCGTCGTCTAATTCACCGCGACCGAGATCAAAGGACCCTCGAGCTGCCCACGCCCTCGAGGACGCTTTTCCACTCTTAGTCGCCTTTTCGTACCAAGTTTGAGCGCTCTTCGCGTCGGCGAGGGCGCTGGAGAGCGCCCCCAGCGCGAGCTGATAGAGCTCGGCGCTCGACGGATCTGATCTCAGCGCCTTCTCGAAACGATAACGAAGACGGATCGCCTCCGCTCGCGACGTCGTCGCCCTGAGATTCGTAACCCGAGTCGCCTGAATACGATCGAGTCCCTGGCTGGCTCTCTTGTTCGTCCCATCCAGCGTTAAAGCCGCCGTAAAGGCCACCTCGGCGAGCTCCAGATCCTGTTCATCTAGGGCGGCTTGCCCATCGTTCACATACGTACGTACTTGTGCGCTGATGGCTCTATTCTCCGACAAGTCCGAGATGGAGCTCAGAGCGCCCGGTAAGAGCAAGAGACCTAAGATAACAACCGCTATGATCTGACCCGTATTCGACATGATGTGATCCTCCCAAATGCTCCTAACAAGGCAGACACGTAAACCATCGTGGCCATGCAACGCAAGTTTGAACTCAGCCTTCACGGCCAACACTCGCTGGAATCGTAGACCAGGATCTAGACTCCCTGATGGCAATGAATTTACGGGAAGTGTCTTGCGCATCATCCAAAAGGTACTCATAAGATCGAGCCATCGAAGGAAAGGAGTCGGTCATGCGACGACTTGTGATCGCGCTCTCAGTGATGGGCCTGTTCGGGTGTAAAGCCCAATTGGGTGATAAATGCGGGAAGCCAGAAGACTGCGCCGTAGGGCTCCAGTGTGGGGCGCATTTTAAGTGTTTTGATCCATCCAAAACCCCAAATCAACCAGTGATCACTCAGCCCTCAGCCCGGATATCGACGGCTCATAAACAGCAGCAAGCGACTCCCAGTGACGACACTCTCCGCGCGCTGCCGAAGGAGCGACATGCTGCCGAATCGGCGCTAGGCCACGACCCCGATGCCAAAGACAAAGTAAAGCCCGATTCTGAAGCAAATGGATCTGGTTCGGCCAAGGCCGGGGAGAAGTGCGGAAAACCAGAGGACTGCTCCAGCGGACTGCAATGTGGAACGAACTTCCTGTGTTTCGATCCTGCCGAAGCCGCATGCCGAGAGAGCTCTCGCTGCAGCTCCGAAGGCCTATGCAGCCCTAAAGACGGAGACTGCGTAGCCTTAAAGAATGGCGACTGCAAGAAATCAAACGTATGCATTGAAGATGGCCGCTGCGGCGCTCGCGCTGGAGTCTGCGTCGCGTTGTCAGATGCAGATTGTAGAAACGCACCCAACTGCCGAAAACTCGCGCGATGTGCCATGAAAGACGGCAAGTGTGTGCCTGGATCTACCGCTGATTGCCGAGCATCTGCCCTCTGTAAGCTCGAAGGTACCTGCACTCTATCCATAGAGAAGTGTGTGGCTGCATCTACCGCTGACTGCACAGACCACTCTGATGCGTGCAGCAAGGAGGGTCGATGTGACGCCCTCGATGGAGTGTGTGTTTTTGCGAACCCGGATCCAAAATAAACCTGAGTTAAATCGCCAGGGTGGCTTCACGGGCTAGGGAGAGCCACGCACTTTAAATAAGATATCGCGCGTGCGCGCGCGAGCTTATCATATGGCTCCCTTGATCTCGTCATTAAGAGCCAAGCCCTGGCTCTTAATGACGAGATCAACCCGAATCACTCCCGGAAAGACTGGGTCACTATAGCTGCCCTAATATCCAGCGATCTTACATAGCTCAATTCAGTATTCTGGTGAGAAGGTTCATCATCGACCGAGAGGTTTCAGATAGACTAGAGCAGCCCTATCCATCTGATTCTATTAATCTTAAAAGACCTCGTGGATCCGATTGGTTCAACGCGTCTTACTGGTGTTTTACCTATGTTCTTAATGAAGTACGATCGGGCGCAGAACGACACGGTTACGCCTCACAAACATGGCCCTATTCTCGTCAAACGGACCCCTTAGATCGGGTAGATACAGGCGCGCTCTTGAGTGTCAATTTGCGTCGAATTCGTCGTCAGTGGATCCGATGTAACTCAAGTCAGCAGAAAATATTTGGCAAGATAACAATCGAAATTTGTATTCAACTACGGATAACTGCTAACATATCTGTGTCTGGGCCTGAATTGTACAAATGTTCAAAGACTCTTTAAGTCATTGGGGGGACCAATGAATCATTCTATCTCTGATCTTTTTATGCGCGCGCGTGCTTACGTGGGCCTGCCACTTCTGCTGCTCCTGAGCGGCGTCGGATTGACTCTGTCGATTCCGTCGGTGGCTGAAGCGCAACTCCGAGTGAGCTCCATCGACTGGGTACAGGGTCGACCGGAGATCCCTCACCCGGCGATGAACGGAAAGAACACCATCCTGCAAGCCATCGCCGAGGGCGGTAACTGCGGCGGTAACTACAGCTACCGCTGGGATACCAACGGTGATGGTGACTTCGACGATGGCGGTGAGCATTGGCGAGGCGCCAACTATCACGGCCACCGACGAGGGTATTTTGCGCCACTGGGTCTGGAGATGAGGTTCCCCGACCAACCCGGTGATCGTATCTTCTACCCGAAGGTCGAGGTCGACTGTGCCGGGCAACGCGTGTCAACCGTGGTCCCCTACCTGGTACGTGTTGACAGAGTCTGTCCGAACTACCCCAACGACTTCAACGGTGGCTGCCGAGAGGCGAAGGACGAGAACATCAACCTGACTCGAGCCCTCGTCCATGACCGCATCATCGACCGAACCATGTGGTGGATGTTCAACCAGATTGACCACTACGGTGATGATGGTCGCCGCGGCGGTGTCCACGGCTGCCGCTACTGGGGCGAACCCCAGATGTACGGCCAAGGCATGATGCTCAACGTGTTCCTCCGTCGCTCCCATGGCTATGGTCCCGGCCGTGACATCGACGCCTACTATCGACACGTAACTCAGTGCGGCCTCTCGGTCCTCATGGGTACCTACAATATGTCCTCTGGTATGTGGTTCAACGACGACGCCGCTGACGGCTGGGACGGCTGGAAGATGAGCTACACAGGCGCTCGCCTCGGCGGCGCTTGGTACTACGGAAGCTACGGATCAACGGCGTGGGTCGAGCCTCTCGTGAACTTCGGTAACCCAGAATACCGCGCCCCAGGTGGCGAGGACCGGATCCGAGGTCGTACGATGCGAGACATCGGTGGTGACCTTCGCGACGGTGTTCTCTACTGTATGGCTGGTTCTGGACAGTGGTACTACAGCTGCCGCTCAGACGGTCACCCAGACGCGTCGACGAACGGGTGGGCGCCTGAATCAATGCGTCTCCTCGGTCGTAAGTTCAACATGAACACCTACAGCTGGGCTCGAGACCGACAGCGTGGTTGGTTGAATCAACACTGTTCCATGAACAGCAATAATGACCATCGTCTCTTCGGCTGCAACTACCACGTCGAGTGGGGCTATAACGGCGGTGTAGGTAAGCTCGCCGGGAACGCGCTCGTGGGCTACGGATGGACCCAGGACCAGAACTTCGAGAATAATAATGGAGACGCCCGCTGGCGTATGCGCGAGCACTGGCGCGCCGCGACCCGCCTCGACCACAACTGGTGGGGCATCTACTACATGTACGCAACCACTAAGGGGATGCGCTCTTTCTCCCCTGAGATTGATCGCTTCGAGAATGGCGAGGACTGGGCGACTAAATTCGCTCACTTCCTGATTCGCCACACCGCTCATGGCCAAGAGAACTACTGGCGCTGGTGCTCGAATAATAACGACCGTCACTGTCACTGGCACTGGCATGGCAGCTTTAACACGCACACCACAACGGTTATCGCCACCCAGATCGTACAGACCTGGCTAGAGGCACAAGCGATGGCCCGCGCGAACCCGCAATCGACGGGTCCCGGCATCCCCGTGACCTTCGACCACTCCTGGAGTCACATCCTCGATCCCAACGTATCGCTCGCTCGATTCCGCTGGAACGTCATCGATGGGCCTGGCGAAGGCGGTGAGCCCGCTAACATGAACTGGGAGTACACCACCGACGACCTCAACGCGCCGTTTGTATATACGTACGACGCGAACCTCGGTTGGGACCAGGTCATTAATAAGAAGGTCACCCTGGAGGTCACGGACTCACAAGGACGTAGCGTCTACGACGATAAGTCCGTGTCTATCACCTTGTCTCTGAAGAACCACAAGCCCGTGGTCATCGCCCACCCGGATGGGCGAAACGGCATCTACTCTGGTTACTTCGGCCAGACCTTCGCTCTCGACGCGAGTCGAAGCTACGAGACCGACCAGTGTATTCGTGACCGAGAAGACCCCAACCTACCCGGTGGAGCGGCAGCGGACATCCCACGTCCTGAGGCCGTGGTCGTTGAGGTTCAAGACTGCGATGCCCTCGACGCCGAGATGCAGGCCTGTCTGGACGGCGCCGCCCCTGGAGACGTCGAGGCCATCTTGCGATGTGTGGAGATGCAGACCGAGCTGGAGCGCTGCCGTGTCATGGACGAGGAG
>CALELH010000705.1 GCA_937902595.1 uncultured Myxococcales bacterium | reverse complement strand
GCTCACCTGCGAGTACGTCGAGAAGATGTACGCTGCAGGTCGTATTCCCGGTGGTTACTTCAAGCGCGAAGGTCGCTTGGGACCATGGGAGATCCTGAACTGCCGATTGATCGACCGCCCGATGCGTCCACTCTTTCCGAAGACGTGGCGCCGAGAGGTCCAGTTGATCGCGACAGTGTTGTCCTTTGACCACGTGAACGACCCTGCGATCTGCGCGATGGTTGGTGCCTCTGCGGCGACCTCCATCAGTGAGATCCCCTTCGACGGTCCAATCGGCGCGTGCCGAGTGGCGCTCATCGATGGTGAGTACGTCATCAACCCACCCCTAGACGGGATGGCCAATGCCAAGGTGAACCTCATCGTGGCGGCGACCGCTGACGCGGTGACGATGGTAGAAGGTGAGGGCGAGGAAGCTTCGGAAGAAGAGATGGTAGACGCCATCATCGCAGCTCATGAGGCGATCAAGCCAATCATCAAGCTCCAGGAGCAGATGGTTAAGAAGGTAGGCAAGGAGAAGTTGGTCGCCAAAGAGAAGGTGATCGACAACGCGCTATACGGCCAGATCCTTGAGATCGCCGGCGATGACCTTGAGGACGCGGTCTTCGTTCCTGAGAAGACAGACCGTAAGGCGGCCATAAAGGCAGCACGCACCAAGGCGAAAGAGGCGCTCGTCGCCCTCGACGCAAGCCTGGAGGACCGGCTCGGTGAGGTGTCTAGCTATATGGACAGTATTCAGCGGGACATCGTCCGCGATGTCACCGTGAATGAGGGTGTACGTATCGACGGTCGTAAGACGACGGATATTCGCCCTATCTCCTGTGAGATCGGCGTGCTCCCACGCACCCACGGCTCAGCGGTCTTCACCCGCGGTGAGACTCAGGCGCTTGCAACCATCACGCTTGGTAGCAAGCGGGATGAGCTTCGAATCGACAACCTATACGGTAACGAGTTCGTGCCCTTCATGCTGCACTACAACTTCCCCCCATTCTGTGTGGGCGAGGCGCGTATGCTGCGCGGTACGAGCCGCCGAGAGCACGGCCATGGAGCTCTCGCGTCACGCGGCGTCGAGCGAATCCTCCCGGCACATGATGATTTCGGGTACACCATCCGAATCGTCAGTGAGGTTCTCGAGTCCAATGGTTCGTCCTCGATGGCGACGGTCTGCGCCAGCTCTTTGGCTTTGATGGGTGCTGGTGTACCGGTCACTAAGGACGTCGCGGGTATCGCGATGGGCTTGATTCAGGAAGATGGCGACATCGCTATCCTCTCTGACATCCTCGGTGACGAGGATCACTTGGGTGACATGGACTTCAAGGTTGTTGGTACCGACGCTGGCATCAACGCCCTGCAGATGGACATCAAGATTAAGGGCCTCAGCCGCCAGATCTTGAAGGACGCTCTTACACAGGCAAAGGACGGACGCCTACACATCCTCAAAGAGATGCGTAAAGCGATCAAGACCCCTGCCGAAGAGATGTCTCAGCATGCGCCTCGAATCATCACCACATACGTTAACCCGTCGAAGATTCGAGACATCATTGGTCCCGGCGGCAAGATGATTCGCGGCATCAGCGAGCAGACTGGTTGCTCCATCGATGTTGATGACACCGGTAAGGTCATTATCGCGAGCCCCAATACAGAGGCAGCTAACGCAGCGCTCAAGATTATTGAAGGACTTACGGAAGAGGCTGAGGTCGGCAAGATCTACTTCGGTACTGTTCGTAAGGTTCTCGACTTCGGTGCGTTCGTCGAGATTCTGCCTGGTACAGATGGCCTAGTACACATCTCGGAGCTCGCCGATCATCGCGTTGAGCGCGTTGAGGACATTTTGTCCGAGGGTGATGAGCTTTACGTCAAGTGCATCGGCGTCGAGCCACGCTCCGGCAAGATCCGCCTCTCTCGTAAGGAAGCTTTGGCTGAGGCCGGCGACGAGGAGTAAGTTCCGTTGGAGCTTCGGTTTCTTAGGCAGCCCTCCGGGGCTGCCCCCGACCCACTTCCCCTTCCTCATTACGCCACCCCCGGATCTGCGGGGATGGACCTGAGCGCTGCGGTCCGGGAGCCAGTCACGCTGGTACCGGGCCAGCGGGCGCTCATCCCGACAGGCTACGCTCTTCAAATCCCGAATGGTTTTGAGGCCCAGATCCGCCCACGCTCGGGCAAGGCGCTAAGAGAGGGGTTTTCCTTGGTGAATTCACCAGGGACCATCGACGCTGATTATCGTGGCGAGGTTGGCGTGATCGCGATAAATCTAGGTCAAGACTCTGTGATTATCTCCCGAGGTGATCGAATCGCTCAGATGGTCATCGCGCCGGTGGTTCAGGCTCAAATTATCGAGGTGAGTGAGCTCTCATCCACTGAGCGCGGTAGCGGTGGCTTTGGGCATACGGGCGCTTAAGAGGGGATGTCGGTTGAAGATCGACCAGTAGATCCCGTAAAAAGGTGCTCGGGCTTAGACTTATATAACTGATCTTCCCGTTCCTCTGGAGGTGCCTTTGATCTGCTTTCGCTGCGGCCATCAACTCGCTGAGTCAGCGAGTACCTGCACCAACTGTGGTCAAGCCATGGGCGCGACCCGGAAGGTCAGGCGTACGGTGACCGCCTTCAGAGCGCTCGATCTGAGGCGACAGCGCGCCCAGGAACTCTCTGAGGGCCAGGGCTATTCAGTCGGTGATTCAATCGACGGCAGGTACGAGATTCTAGATGTCGTTGGCCGCGGGCCTCTGGGGACCGTCTACCGAGCTAGCGAGGCTGAGACCGGTCTCGTCGTGGCGCTGAAGGCAATCCACCCTCAGGTCGCCTCCGCCGATGCCGACGGAGAGACCTTCGCCGATGCCTTCGCGCGCATAGGGCGTCACGACTCGCCTGACGTCTTGCGCGTGATCCCCTTGAGAGATGGAGAGCGACTCCTCGTTCGCAGCCGATTCATTACGGGGCTCTCCTTACGTAAGGCGATTGAGCTCCGTGCACAGAGTGGGCAGCGGTTTGAGCTGCATGAGGTTGGCCCACGCGTCTTCCAGATGGTCAGGGCACTGGAGCACCTGCATCCGACAGCACCTCATGGCTTTTTAAAGCCCGAGAACGTTCTGCTCACTCCAGAGGGCGTCAGGGTGACAGATTTCGGGTTGTTCCAGGCGATTGAGCCGACGCGTTTCGTAAGCGCGCAGCAAGACGCTGGAGCCTTTGTCTATCTCGCACCTGAGCTACGTAATGGGCAGTCACCCGACGCTCGGAGCGACGTTTACAGTATTGGAACGATTCTATTTGAGCTTTTGACCGGGAAACCTTTCGAGGAGAACGGACCGTCTTTGGGAGAGGTCGTTGGAGAGCCTGGCTCTAGTCGATGGCGAGAGACAGACGCGCTCATCGCTCAAGCAACCTCCGCGCAACCCGCGGATCGTTTTCAGTCGGTCGCTGACTTTGGAGACGCTTTCGCGGTAACGATGGAAGCTCAGGCGTTGATCTTGAGCGGGAAGTCGAGCGGCGGTGCGACGACGGTCCGGGTCGCTTTGGCCGACGTTCAAGAGCAGAGCGTCTCGTCCTCTAAAGCCTTCGATCGAGAGGAGACAGAGAGCCACGCTCCCGTCGTCGTCGATCCATCTTTGTTGGAAGAGCATGAAGCCTCATTTGATGAGAGCGGGTCCGCCGTCTCAGAGGACGCGACAGATACGACCGGCGTATATGACGTCGATGAAGAAGACATCTTCGATGATCTCGTGCCCACGGAGGTCGAGGGGGTTGGCAAACGGGCGCAGCCTGAGGAAGAGCGTTCACCCCCCGATAGCACGGTGATTGGTGCCGTCGCTCCGGGTCCTTGGTTTTTGAGGTCTAATCTAGGGTTCGTCATCGCGGTGCTGCTGATTGTGGGCGCCGTTGTGGGCATGGTTTCCTATTACATCTCGATACAGAAGGGCTCACGGACAGGTTCGGACAGCGCGGTCGTCATAAAGCTACCGGAAGCAAGACAAGGAAAAGAGGCGAGCGCGACTAAGACGCCCAAGGACGGAGACACGCAGGGAGCTGTGGCGTCAAAGAAGACCCTGACGGATGGCGTGGCGAAAGGTACCGGTTCGGAGGAGCCCTCATCTGCTGCGGGTGCATCTAAAGAAACCGGCGGTCGTCTTGGGAAATCAACTCAGGGGGCAACACCGGAGCGGGCGGGGGAGCCCTCACGTGTCGGTGACTCTCCGAAGGCCAACTCGCCATTCGCGAATGTTCAAGGGGGAACGCAGGCCAAGAGCAAATTGGGCACAAAGGCGTCCGCTGAGCGATCTGCCGAGCCTACTCAGCCCAAGGTGCTGCCTGCACCTAAGGTTAAGCCTGTGGCCAAGCCTGCGCCTAAGCCTGTGGCGAAGCCGACGCCTAAGCCTGTGGCCAAGCCTACGCCTAAGCCTGTGGCCAAGCCGGCGCCTAAGCCTGTGGTCAAGCCTACGCCTAAGCCAGCGGCGAGACCCGCGCCTAAGCCAGTCGCGAAACCCAAAGTAGCGGCTCGCCCGGCGCCGCCCGCGCCTAAGTTAGCTCCTGCCCCGGCCCCGCCTCCAGCGGAGAAGAGCGGTCCGGCGTCGGTGTCCTCGGACGGGACGCTGAGCTGCCCTAGGGGAATGCGCATCGTGACGACAGCTCGCTTCCCACGCGGGTCAATTCGCCGTCAGCGAATCAAGGGCTCGAAGGCCATTGACCTCGCGAAGCAGGGTAAGGCCTATTGCATTGATATCTACGAATTCCCAGGGAAGGGGAGCATGCCCCAGACGCGCGTGAATTTCGCTGGTGCGAAGTCTCTCTGTGCTCGATCGGGCAAGAGGCTTTGTACCGATCGGGAATGGCAGCGTGGGTGTAAAGGTAAGGGCGGGGCCGCCTTTCCCTATGGCAGGTCCTTCAGGGGCGGTGTCTGTAACACCGAAACTGCTGATGGTGATGAGGGGACCTTGAAGGCGACGGGCCGGTTTCGGCGGTGTCGATCCCGCTGGACGCTCTATGACATGAGCGGGAACGTAGCGGAGTGGACCGCGGATAAGACCGTTCGAGGTGGAGACATCGCTGCGAGTGATGAAGACGCTGCCTGTAACTCAGGCGGGCGACGATCTCCTGGCTCAAAGAGCTCCACCATTGGCTTTCGCTGCTGCAAGAGCTTCTAGAAAACGGCGTCGCACGTGCACGCCCTCATACCCTTCGTCTACCTATTCGTGCTGGCGTCCATCCCTGCCGATCCCAGACCCCCTGCGCTCTGGGGAACTCGCTGCGCTCCTTGCCATGGTGAGGCAGCGCGAGGCGATGGGCCCGCAGCACATCTATATCGACCACCTCCGAGGGACCTCGTTACTGGACGGCTAATCTATGGTGGCGACCGCATCGGTCTGCGTCGGACGATTCGAAATGGTCTGCCCACGGGCATGCCCGCTTTTGGAGAGGCGCTCAATGAAGCGCAGATTGACGCTCTCGCGGACTACATTCTCCATAGGCGTGCTCAGGGCGTATCAGAGGAGGTAGCCTGGAAGCCACCGGGACCAATGGCCATCAGTCAAACCACGACCGCCTCGTGTGTTGGATGTCACAAGAAACAGGCCGATGCCTGGAGAGCGAGTCGCCACGCGATGGCTATGGGCCCAGGGGTCATCGGTCAGTATGGTGAACTCAAGAACGCGGACGTTAAACGCTGCAATGAATGCCATGCTCCAGCACTACTAGAGTCGCGCGAACAAACGGATGGCGTTGATTGCGTGAGCTGTCATCTCACTCCAGACGGCTTAAGGGGCCTCAATGGTAGGCGGCACATCCCCATCCCTGAGACGAGCGGAGAGGGCGCCATAGACCCAGGTTTTCGCCGCTCTGACTCCTGTTTGCATTGCCACAATTTACCTTTGGGGACTGCGGTCGATGGACGCCCACTCCTGGATACATGGCGAGAGTGGGCGGCGAGTCGCTGGCTACCCAATGGGACCCAGTGCCACGGTTGTCATATGCCCAATGGAGACCATGGGTTTCATGGAGCTCACGACCCGGGTCGAGTCAGAAGCGCCGTGAAGGTGAAGACACTCGATCCGGTGGAGAGAGGCGACCGTGTCTCATGGGGCTTCTCCATAGGCAATGTCGGCGCAGGACATCATTTTCCGACGACGGCGACCCCCCGCGCGATCGTAACGATAAGCCAGACTGCTCAAGGGGTCCCTTTGGAGTCGACTCATTCACTTTGGTCTATCGGCCGAGAGGTGGAGTTTATTGATGGCCAATGGGTCCAGCATTTTGACACACGAATCCCGTCGGGTGCTCATTTTGCATCGAGCTACGAGGCACCTCGACGGCCCAATGCAGATGGCGTGCGTCTTGAGTTGAGCTTTTTTCCAGATTGGCACTATACCGGTCTCTTTGAGACGATCTTGAGTCGGGGGTTGTCGGTTATCGCGAGGGAACGGATCGAGGCAGGATACAAGAACACGCGGTCCAGCGCCTTCCTAGTCGAGCGCGTCGATCGTCAATTAGCCGGGCCTAATGAACGATGATGATCAACAGTAGGGGATGGAGCGGCTCTGATCGGGGGTTGTGGCGGGGGAGGCTTTGTCGCTTCGATCGCCTGGGCTCTGCGTAAATGTGTCGTGGCGACGGCGTCGCGATTAAGAGCCGTGTTTGCTCTAG
>CALELH010000704.1 GCA_937902595.1 uncultured Myxococcales bacterium | reverse complement strand
TCCTTACTCGCTCGACTTTTCGTATCCTCTGTCTCTTGGTGTGCTCTGCATGCTTCGTCAGTTGCGAGAGCGACGACGACAACGCGCAAGCCGGACAGCAGGACGCCGGAATGGCGGGCACCGACGCTGAGATGGCGTCCACAGACGCTGAGATGACAGGCATGGACGACGCCGCTGCATCTGATGATTCAGGAGCTGCGACAGACGCTGGACCAACGCCAGACGCGACTCCGGCGCCGACGAACCCTAGGCAGCGAGCGCTTCACTCCATCGCGACGAACGTCTATCTAGCGACCTATACACGCTTCAAGACGACCGCGGAAACACTGGTGAGCGCAGTGAATGAATGGTCCGATGACCCAACGCCCGAGACCAAAGAGGCCGCACAGGCTGCCTGGCTGAACGCCAACCAAGTGTGGCAGCAAGCAGAGCTGATGCAAGTTGGCCCGGCTGGCGTCGAAGGCCGAAGAATTGGAGGCGCTGACCTCCGTGACAAGATCTATTCATACCCAGAGCGAAACGCCTGCCGAGTAGACCAAGTGCTGGTCTCTCAAGCGTATACGGCAGACAACTGGGTCGATGGCGCGTACTTCAATCTTCAGGGCCTCGACGCCCTAGAGTACCTGCTATACAACGACACATTAGAGAACCAGTGCCCCGCCGCCGTCTCGTTGAATCGCACCGGCCAGTGGGCTCCGCTCGCGGCTGACGCTGACGAACTCTGGTCACGGCGCACAAACCTCGCCAAGGTCCTTTCGGACCAGCTGGTCGTTCACGCGACAACTCTGGTAGAGACCTGGACTGAGGGCAGTGAGTTCTCACAAGCCTTTATCAACGGTGAAGCTCCGTTTGGAGACGTGAAGACCTCGCTAGACCAGGTGTTCGCCGGGATGTTCTACGTCGATAAGTTCATCAAGGACCTCAAGCTGGGTAAACCAGCAGGGATCACACCAGACTGCGAAGCAGATGTCTGCCCGTCGGCCCTTGAGTCTAAGCACGCGCGGGTCTCTAAGGAGAACCTTCTCGCCAATCTAGAAGGATTCAGACTCCTCATGCACGGCGGCGCAGACGACTCAGCATACGGCTTCGATGACCTACTTGAAGAGGAAGGCGCAGGCGAGCTCGCGACGACGCTTATCGGAAAGCTACAGGGCGCCAACGACGCGCTCAACTCCATTAGCGGCACACTCGCTGACGCCCTAGCGAACACGCCTGAGTCCGTTCGTGGTGCTCACGCTGCGGTCAAAGCCCTCACGGATGACCTCAAGACGCAGTTCGTGACCGTGCTCAACCTCTCGGTGCCTCAAGAGGGCGCCGGGGACAATGACTGAGGTCGCCCCCAGCGCTCCATCCATTCGAGAGCGACTCAATCGAGAGGTTGATGTCGCCTCTCTAGCCGTATTTCGCATCCTATTTGGAACTCTGATGACCTTTGGTCTCGGTCGTTTCTTGATCTCGGGGTGGGTCGAAGAGCTGTTCGTACGGCCTTCTTTCTTCTTTAAATACAAAGGCTTCGAGTGGGTAGAGGTGTGGGGTCCGACTGGACTATACGTCCACTTCTCCATTATCATCATCGCGGCGATCTGCGTCGCTCTCGGTCTCTTCTACCGGTTTTCCCTGGTCATCTTTCTCATCGGCTTCACCTGGATTCAACTGATGGACCAGACCAATTATCTTAATCACTACTACCTAGTGGTTCTGGTCTCGGCCCTGCTCTTGTTTCTACCGGCGAACGCCGCGCTGTCCATTGACGCCCACAGAGATCCGAACATCGCTCGAGACACCGTGCCCGCGTGGACTGTGTACTTGCTGCGCTATCAAGTGGCGATGGTCTATATCTTCGCTGCCGTCGCCAAGGTCGGCACCGATTGGCTCTTCCATGCACAACCGCTCTCGATTTGGTTATCTGCTCGAAGCGATCTCCCGCTGATCGGCCCCTGGCTGGCCGAACCATGGATGGCCTTCGCCATGAGCTGGGGAGGGCTTCTCTACGACGGAGCCATCGTCGGTTTTCTGCTTTGGCGACGCTCTCGTCCCTATGCGTACATCGCCGTGATCGCCTTTCATATGATGACTTGGGCGCTCTTCGATATTGGGATGTTCCCCTTCATTATGGCGGTTTTTACGACCATCTTCTTCGCACCAGACTGGCCACGACGATTCATCGAGTTCAAGTCAGTAGACCGTGAAATTACTTCTAGGCCGCTGGGAGGCTGGCGGCTGGGCGTGGTCATGATTTGGTGTTCCTTCCATCTCATATTTCCCTTGAGGCACCTCGCCCATTCAGGCGATGTCCTGT
Organism: uncultured Myxococcales bacterium; assembly: GCA_937902595.1. Classification (GTDB taxonomy): domain Bacteria; phylum Myxococcota_A; class Bradymonadia; order UBA7976; family UBA1532; genus UBA1532. The sequence goes on along the minus strand of CALELH010000704.1, from coordinate 2,937 downwards.
GGAATGAGATCGGAATGAGATACGCGTGGAAGGTCATGGTCCGAGAGAAGATGGGCAGCATCACCTATCGGGTCGAGCGTCTCAGCGATGGTCGTGAATGGCAGGTGAATCCAGGTGACTACTTGGAACCACGCCAGCTCAGCGAGATGTCCAGTCAACCCGATATGATCGCCCAGTTGGCACATCACATCCGCGCAGACTTCGTGCAACGAGGCCGCGGAGAGGTCGCCGTCCGCGTGGACGCCCTCGTCTCTCTAAACGGTCGACCTGCACATCGAATGATCGATCCCCAGGCAGACTTGACGCGTCTGTCTAAGTGCCTTGATGCATATATTCTCCCCGAACCGAACCAGCCCCCTCTAGACCCATGGTCCAAAGATGGGTAGACAGACACAGTAATCCAAGGAGTTAGAGCGCCCATGAGCGGCTTAACAATGCGATGCCTCATTCTAGTGACTCTCCTGACGTGCCCGAGTTCCATTTGGGCCCAAGACAAGGAGCAAGAGAGCTCCGAAGCTCCATCCGAGGTCAAGGGCGCGAAGAGTAAGAAGGCGCCCCCTTCCAAGGACTCGACAAAGAAGAAGAAGACCTCGAAGAGTGACTCTGAGGCATCTGAACTTGATGGCGAGTCCATTGAAGCCGCTCCGCTAGATGGTGAGGCGCTTGAGGCGGCTCCCCTCGATGGAGAGGCCCTTGAAGGCGCTCCTATGGACGGTGAAGCGCTGGAGGCCACCCCCTTGGAGGCTGAGGCTCTTGGAGCCGATCCCTCGGATACAGCGGAACCCAAAGTGGCTCCGGCGGCTGCAGCCGCTCCCGATCCAGCGGTCACAGATCAGTCTACGCCCCAAAACATGCGGGACGCAGCGACCCTTGACACCATCAACATCACTGGAGATGCCGAGAGCATCTCGCGTGTGAGCGGCAGCGCCCATCTCGTTGACCAAGCCACCTTGGAGGCTCAGGAGTATGACGATGTGCATCGCGTTCTTAAGCAAGTCCCTGGCGTCTATGTTCGTGACGAGGACGGCTATGGTCTTCGACCCAACATCGGCCTCAGAGGAGCGAACTCCGACCGGAGCGCCAAGGTCACTCTCATGGAGGATGGCGTCTTGATGGCGCCTGCCCCCTATTCGGCCCCAGCGGCATACTACTTTCCTCTCACCACACGCCTGACGGGGGTCGAGGTCTTCAAGGGACCCGCGTCCATCAAGTATGGACCCAACACCATCGGTGGCGCGGTGAACATGATCACCCGCTCAGCTCCGGCCAAGGGTCATGTGGGAGGCGTAGACCTCTCTCGTGGTCTTCGCAATAGCCAGAAGGTGCACGCATATTACGGTGTCGGCGGGGAGCACCTAGGTCTCTTACTCGAGGGCGCCTCGTTGAAGAGCGATGGATTCAAGAAGCTCGACGACGGTGGAGACACCGGATTCGACAAGACGGAACTTATGCTTAAGCTTCGCGCGAACAATGGGCTCTTGGCGAAGCACCACCACCGCGTTGAGCTCAAGCTTGGCTACTCATCGGAGGTCTCGCAAGAGACCTATCTGGGCCTCACCGATGCTGACTTTGAGGCGACGCCATACCGCCGATACTCCGGAAGTCAATTGGGGGATATGGACTGGACTCGCCTCCAAGGAAAGCTCGCTTACACCGCGCTCCTTGGAGACAACCTGGAGTTCAGGGTCACAGGGTACCGGCACGTCTTTCAGAGAGACTGGAAGAAGCTGAACAGCTTCGGGTACCTGGCTCAGGCCTCTATCTATGAGGTACTCGCGAATCCAGAAAACCCAAGGTATGCCCTCTACTATGACCTTCTGCGTGGTGAGAACGAGTGGACGGGGGCCGAGAATGAACGGTTGGCGATTGGCACCAACGCACGCAGCTTCGTCTCACAGGGAGTCCAGGCGGCCGCGCAGTGGCGCTGGGAATCAGGTCGGCTTGGCAACACCCTAGAGCTCGGCGTTCGCTACCACCACGACGACATCGATCGGGACCACACACAGGCTGAATATGATGTGATTAACGGGACGGCCGTACGGGCGACCAGAGAGTCATATAGTAAGCGCAACACCGGCACCGCCGACGCGATTAGCGTCCACATCTTCGATGAGTTCCGCGTCGACAAATTCCTGCGATTCACCCCTGGGCTGCGGATGGAGTCTATCCATACGGAGCTGCAAGACCGCCTCATCGGTGGCGCTCCCAGCGTAAACGATAGCTTTGTTGTGCTGCCGGGAATCGGTACCTGGATAGGGCTGAACGATCATTGGGGACTCATCGCCGGCGCTCACCAAGGCTTTAGCCCGCTCGCGCCAGGTCAAAGTGATGACGCCGAGCCAGAGACGAGCACAAACTTTGAGTTGGGAACGCGTTGGGCCTATCGGAGGGTGCGTGGCGAGTTCATTGGATTCCTCAACAATTATGACAACCTTGTGGGCACATGTACTCAGTCCGCGGGTTGCGCACAGGGCGATCTGGACCAACAGTTCAATGCCGGTGAGGCGAAGATCACTGGAGTGGAGGCCGTCGTGGGCTCCAAGCTCCCGCTCATCGCAGGGTTCGTGGGGAGCGCTGACCTGACATACACATGGACACAGGCCCGCTTCTCATCTGATTTCTCCTCGGGCTTCGCTCAATGGGGCGAGGTGGAGAAGGATGATGCCCTCCCCTATGTCCCAGAGCATCAAGCCAGTCTGAAGCTTGGGGCTGAGACCCATAAGATGGGTGTGTCGCTGTCGACGACCTTCGTAGGCGAGATGAGAGACGTGGCTGGGCAGGGAGCTGCTGATGACAGCGAGCTCGTCGCAGCTCACACAGTGCTCGACGCGGCGGCTTTCTACCGTCCAACCGCACAGGGCCGGGTTTACCTGACTGTGGATAATCTGCTGGGGACACACTACATGGTCTCTCGCCGACCCTTCGGAGCCCGTCCCG
>CALELH010000703.1 GCA_937902595.1 uncultured Myxococcales bacterium | reverse complement strand
GCGCTCGCGATGCAGACGAGACCGACCCTCTCAGCTTTGACACCGACGGTGATGGCATGAGCGACTCCGTGGACCCTCGACCGTTGACCTATGACCCGCCCGCTCGGTTGTCTGGGACATCCAACGCGGACTGTGACTGCGACGCGGCCTCAGGCGCATCCCCCTTGAATTGGTTTATCCTTCTTGTCTTGTTTTCGGGTCTGGGCAGACGGCGACGCCGGGGCTGATCTGGCGCCCGCTCCCCGTCCCTCTCGGCTAAGCCCAGAAATCTCTCATAAGTTACACGCCCCTCCTTGCGACCGGGTCTTCATTGCGTTAGATTCGCGCGCTTTACGAAAGTAATCGGCCCCTACATGAGGGCTAAACGGGTACAAAAGGGATTGTAGGAATGCGTACTTCAATGAAGAGAGCGTCTCTCTATTTGGTCGCCATAGCGGCAGCGGCGCTCGCCGGCTGCGGAGATGGCTCAAGCAGCGACGGTGCAGGCGGCGCCGGTGCGGCTGGTGGCGCGGGTGGCGCTGGTGCGGCAGGTGGCGCTGGTGGCGCTGGTGGCGCTGGCGCCGCAGGGGGCGCTGGTGGTGAAGGTGGCGCTGGTGCGACAGGCGGCGCTGGTGGTGCCGGTGCGACCGGCGGTACTGGTGGCGCTGGAGCAACTGGTGGCGCGGGCGGCGCTGGAGCGACAGGTGGTGCTGGCGGTGCCGGCGGCTCCGGTGGCATCGACACGTCTACGTGTGGTGACCTCCCGACCTACAACCTAAACGACGAGGGTGTCGTAGATGGAACGACGTATACACTCCGCGCAGCCGTCGGTGACACCGACGTGCACCAGGGTTCTTGTACGACAGAGGGCCGAATGGGCTCGGACGCGGTCGTGGTGTTTACCGCGCCAGCCGCGGGCGAATGGGAGTTCCGTACGATGGAAGAGGACCCAACGTTCGACACTCTAATGTATGCACGTACTACCTGCGGCGACACAAACACTGAGCTCGACTGCAACGATGATATCGAGCTTGGCCGAATCTTGCGGTCTCGTGTCATCCTGGTGCTCGAAGAGGGCGACGTTGTCTACCTCATCGTAGATCACTGGGAAGGGCTCGCCGCGGAAGAGTTCACCCTTCGGGCACGACCATTCATCCAGACCAACGCACCAGTGCTTGAGAGCGGCAATCTCGTCGTCGACAACGAAGCGAAGACAGCAGGATACTTCTTTTCGGGTAGCGATATGGAAGGCGACGTTGCGCTGGCCACGATAAATCTAAACGGTCCAGATGGACGCGGGGTGCTTGGCCCGGACGGTATGGGCTTCGTGCTGACCCTCGGGTCTGAGGGGACTGACTACATCTCCACCGTTAATAAGAACGACGATGGCACCTTTGACGGGGTGGTTTTCATTACCTTCCGAGCTGAGACGGACCTGTCCCCTTTTATGTCTGGGACTATCCTCGCCAAGGATCGCGAAGGCAACGCGTCAGCGCCTCTAAATCTAATGAACGAGCAGGCGGTGGTCGTTGAGGCAGGGGCAGCCTGTAATAATGTCACGGCGACCTGTGGCCCCGAGCGGGTTTGTTTCGACGGTGTCTGCAGTGATCCAGCGGCGGCGGCTGCATGTCCCGAGGAGTGGGCGGTCACGGCTCTAGAGGCGGGCGCCGATGGCTCCGTTGAAGTTCAGGGTGACAACACCGACGCTGAGGGCCTCCGCCGCGGTAGCTGCGGTGGTGGTGGCGGCACCCAGGTGTATTCGTACACGGCTGCAGTGGCTGGGACGTATAACGTCACCATGAACGCTGCAGACGCAAACTCCGACCCCATCGTTTATGTCCGTGGTCTATGTAACTACAACTTAGGGGCGCGCGGACGTGACATCTCCTGTGGCGCAGATAATAGCCCTGAGGACACCAACGCTTCAGCGTTCATGACCCTTGAAGAGGGCGAGACCGTCTTCATCTTCGCCGACGCGTACTATGGAGAGATCGACAGCGACGGTGACGGCATGGCCGATATGTTTGGTGTTCGTGGGCAGGGCGCCTATACACTGAACGTCGCTCCAGCTGTCGCCCCCGTTCTTACGGAGGCGAGCGCCAGCCTTGACCGTGAGCGGCGCGCTTTCGCGCTGCGCGTCTCTTGGACCGACGCCGAAGGCGACGTCATCCAGATTGGGACAACCTTCCTAGACGCTGAAGGCAACGAGCTTCTGCTCCTCGGCGAAGACGTGTTCACTGGATATATTACGCCGGCCGACATTACGGTTGCCGGTGACACCTACTCCACTGAAATCGTGTTGAACTTCGACCAAGTTGATAATCTGAGCCTTGACGTCAATCAAGCCACGCAGGTCGTGGCCTTCGTTGTTGACCGGGCAGGCTTGGAGTCCGAGCGACGCGCTCTCGACTTCACCGCGCCTCCCGCGGTCGCGAACGGCGCTGACTGCGATCCTTTTGGCGTGCTTAACACCTGCGAAGAGGGCTTCGGCTGTGTGGACGACACGCCAGACGATGACGCCGGTCCCGTATGTCGCGCTGCGACCGCTCCAACCGTTGACACGATCTCTATTCTCCGAGGCACGCGCCAAGGCAGCGATGCGTTCTCGCTCTCTGTGGAAGGAGCCGACGCCGAAGATGACGTGGCGGGTTTCCGGATTGTGTTCCGTGACGCAGAGGGCAACGACCTGCTCGCGAACGATCCGATCCCTCCGCGAGCTTTCGTGAACCTCGACTCGGCCAATGGTCGATACGTAGGGTCCGGTGTCTACCTGCTTGCCCAAGGGCTGCCTGAGGGCATCGAGACGATCGATGTGACGATTTTGGATCGTGCTTTCCTCGCCAGCGACGTCCAGAGTATTCAGTTTTCGGCGCCGATGCAGATCGCGGTTGGTGGGGAGTGCGTCGCGGACGACTTCGCGAGCGAGTGCGGCGATGGCGCTCTATGTCTCCCTGAGGGCGATGGGGCTACATGCCAGGACGCTGCCCGTGAGTGCCCAGCAGATTGGGCTGTAGTGAACGTCAACATGCACCCTGCGGAAGGCGGCGGCTGGGCATATGCGGGATCCACCGTTGATGCGCCTTCCCTTGACCAAACAGGGTCATGTGGTGGAGTTGCCGATCATCAGAACGTGCTCTCCATCAATACGGCGAACGCTGGCCGCGTCTCTTGTGAAATCGACGCCAACGATGAAGACACTGTGATGTATGTGCGAAGCCACTGCGGAATCAGCGTCGCAGCAGCGGAGCTCACCTGTAATGATGACGCGCTCGACGGTGACCTCGGGTTCCAGAGCCGGGTACACTTCGACTCGGACGCCGGGCAGACGTCGTACATCTTTATCGACGGCTTTGGCGGTGGCTTCGAGGGGGACTACACGGTCACCTGCTCCGTGGTAGAAGCCGAGGCTGGCGAGTAAGGACTCGGCGGGCGTCATCCGATTGGATGGCGCCCAAACCCCTTCTCCTGGGTCACCTGACGAGCGGGCCAACCGGAGCCTCTGCCTGCCCTCTGGACTGAACCGTCCGCCTTGGGATACCCTCCAAATCGAACAAGGAGGCGCCCATCTCTTCTTCATACAGTCAGCTTAGTTTTCTCGCATGCTTAGTCGGGATCGTGGCGGCGCTTGGCTGCGACGGCATCGAGAACCCTCCCGTCTTGGTGGACTCTGGGATTCGGAACCGAGTGCCTGATGATGCGCGGGTTCGGGTCATGGACCTGGGGCGAGACATACTTTGCCCAGGCGGCGAGATGGCCATGGGGGAGCTGTGTAACGGCAAGGATGATGACTGCGACGGGAACGTGGACGAAGGCTTCGCGAATGATTGCAGCCGGCCGAACCCGTGTGAAGATGGTGACCAGAGGCAATGCGAAACTCAATGTGGCAGCGGGATCCAGCGCTGCGAGGCGGGCGATTGGGCAGAGTGTGAAATCAACCGCCCCAACGCGGAGTTCTGTGATGACCTCGATAACGACTGTGATGGCTCTACGGACGAAGGGCTAATCTGCCAGGAGCTCGACGCGGGCAATGATGGCGGCTTTGATCTCGGGGTCGCGGATGCTCAGGTAGATATGCGCTTGGACCCTGATGCTGCGCCACCACCACCGCCCGATATGGGCCCCGGGCCTTGCCGAGGGAACCTCTCCTGCGAGCCCGGCGAGTTTTGTCTGACGGGCGCTTGCGTCAGCGCCGCACCTGGCACCTTTGTGTTTACCATGCTTAGCGCGCGCTTTGACGATACGGTGGGCGACCCTCTGGGGGGCGATCCGGACGTATATGTACAGATCGATATCAATGGAGAGGAAGAGGCCCGCACCGAGGCTGTTGAGGGGGAGCGTGCCGTACAGTGGCAGCAGGTCCGTGACAACTCGAGGCAGGAGATCTTTCTAGAACGCAACGCGAACATTAGACTCTGCGTGCTCGATGAGGACGGCGCCTTTAAGGGCGGCGACGACGAGATGGGCTGCTTCCAGTTCACCGTTGCAGATGTGGTGGATATCATTCGGCGTTACGATGGGAATCGCCCCGGCAACAGCCCCCATTGGGCCCTAGTCACACCCACGCCCCCCAGGAACTCAGCGCTGACGGAGTTTCGGTTTAGCGTCGAGCGCTTCTACCGTCGATAGGTTAGACGTAGTCGGTCAAACCTTTACGTCCCCTACTCTGCCCGCCGTCTTCCAACTCTGACTGGCAGCGAACACAGAGCGGCGCATAAGGCATTAGCTTGAGGCGCCCTTCACCTATGGGCTCCTCACACTCTCTGCATAAGCCAAACTCGTCTGGATAGTCGTTTATGGTCTCGAGCGCGTTCTTGATCTGGGAGAGGACTAAGCCTCGGCTCTTGTTACGCCCTGAAGCAATCGCCTGGAGCATCTCGTTGAGCGGCTGGCCGTCCTCATCGGTCCCTTGCGCGACTTCGCCCCTGTTGGGCTTTAGTGGCTCGGCGCCGCTGTCCGTGAGCGCCTCCCGGATCCCCTCCAGCGCCAGCTTGAAGTGTGCGATTCGTTCTGGATTCATGACTCCCAAACTCCTCAATCCAGCATGATGCGCTTAGGCGTAGTAGGGGCGGCCTGGTAATTCGCGACTAACTCTTTTGCAAAGGCTTGCATGTCTGGATCCTTGTGGGTTTGGGCGACCTGGCCGATAGCGGCGATGATACTGGGGTGGTCGTGACGTCCGCGCCAAACGCTCAGCAATAACGCTCGAGTAGTGACCGGGTTCTGGCTCGTCGTGAGGGCGCGGAGCTGCGCCTCAAGGCCCTTCCCCCAAAAGGGTCTAAACCCGACGACCTTGGCGGCGGTCTCTACGAGGATTGGAGCGCCTGTTTGCACCAGCGCTCCATTGAGAATCACGTCGACCTCGTTGGATTGAATCGAGCGCATCGCGTCCACTGCGGCCGCGCGGAGCTTCGTAGCGCCTGATGAGTGGTATGCATCCTTAAGGGTGGGCAGGTTCGCCTGCAGCCCTGCGTTTCCCATGACGAGGAGCACCTGCTCCTTCGCGGCGGCATCCTCAGCGGCGCCAAACTGTGCCTCTAATCCAGCCGCGATCATTGTAGCCCATTCCGGATTGGTCACCCTGAGGGTGGACGCGAGGGTACCTAGGCTCAACTGGGCGGCCTCCATGATGCCGCTAGAGGGCGCATCCGCGCTCAGGGCGAGCAGCATGTCTAAGTTGGCCTCAACCGGCCGAGGACACTCCGCGAGGCTGTCCAAGAGAATCAGCGCCGCGTCTTCTTCCCCTAGGCGTTTAGCCAGCGTGCTCAGCAGGGCCGCTTGGCTGCCTGGCGTGCTGGCCGCGGACAGTGAGCGTGCGAGCACCGCGGTGAGCTCTATACTGATGTCCTTGGATAGCAGGAGCCCTTTGGCCTCCGCGACGTTTTTGTCATCGATGATGAACGCGGCCTCCAGCAGCTGCCTGCTCTTCAGTGACTCTTTGACCCAGGCTTCGGACCGCGGCTCCCCCTTGCGAAGGGGAAGTACAGCCGACTCCACCGTCTGGCCGGCAAGGGTTCGTCGAGCGATTCGCACTCGGTCAGCCTCGCTGAGGTCGTAGGTCCAGATGTGTCCCCTCTCCTCCTGGCGAATGGTCCGCATCAATCGCTCGATGTTGCTCTTGAACTCGGGGGCGCCCCTCTGAGGCTTTCCCACTCGGACCGCCTTCAGGGCGACCCGTGTCCGGCTCCCTTCACGATGTCCAAAGATGTGTCGTCTGGTAATGTCAGAGTCAACGCTCTTGATCCCATGGGAGTCTAGGTTGAACGTCGTGTGCCCTTGACGCTCTTTCGCCTCCGTGAGCAGGTGGGTGTTGGGGCTCCACCGATCTGGGTCATGATGCGTTATGTGGGTCCTGCGGACCTCGTTTTGATCACTCTGAGAGGCAGGGTGCAGTCCCTCGAACACTGACTCTATCGGCTCAAAGATGGGGCTGGTGTGACCACGCAATGCCCGGTCCCGAGCAGCGTAGAGCACCTCCCACTCGCCATCTGGACGCACCTCCTTGGCTTGCCAGGCCATCGCGGCAAATCGGGGGGATGTAAACTGAAGCTCACTCACGACCGACCTCATGAGGTTTCGACTGGTCTCGTCAACGCCTATATCAAACCACAGCCCAATCACGGTCCCGCCGCGATCGGTTTGAACACCTAGCCATACCCCATCCGTCCGCATCAGATTGGCCGACGCCTGCCCAGACCGAACACCGTCGATGACAACCTCTGCGCGCTCAGCGAGGAAGCGCATCGCGTAGAAGCGGCCCACTCTGTCAAGCCGAAGGGCGAATCGGTCAACTCTGCCCTCATACTCAATGGATGTGTTGATCAACTCTTCGGGGGCGCCCTCCTTCTCATAGAGCGCCATGGGTGAATCCAGTAAGTCGCGATCGGCTTTACCTGTGACGTTCACCTGCACCCCAAAGGTTGTGGCGGCGGCTTCAGCGTGGGCCACAGAGCAGACGGTCAGGCTGAACGCGAGCGCTCCGAGGATCCAAAGCCCATGTTTGTTTACTAAGAACATCCTCGCCCGCCCTTCTGTAGCCTCGTTTTACCTCTGTCGACCTACCACTCGCGTGGCCAGTGAGCAAGCATCTGGCGGAGTAAATTAGACAGGGCGAAAATATTTTGAATATATCTGAAACCGGCTCGTCAAGAGACCGCGCCCGGGCTGAAAATGTGTCACCACGGGCAGTATTGTTTCCAACCGCCAGCCGTGTAATAACGACTTCCGTGCTGACGTAATATTCAACCGCCTGTGCAAGTGTTTTCAGGCAGTAAACTGATTGGGGAGGTAAGCTCATGCCTTACAGGAATTGGGGGGTGACCGCGCTGGTCGCCGCGCTCGCTCTTTTTGCTTCACCGGCTGCATTTGCAGAGACGGATGGAGATGGATACGAAGTAGCCGTACAGTCTGGGTCCCGTGGGGCGTCGTCTTTTAAAGGGGTCTCTGATAGCGAGATCGAAGGCATCGTCAACGGTCTCGGTAACAGCGGCGCTCGTGGGGCTAAGGGCGGCAAGATCAATCTAGATAAGAAGATCAACATTGGCGGCAAGTCAGGAGCTCGCGGCGGCGGCTTCTCGATGTCTCTCCGAGAGATGAAGGATCGCTATAACAAGATCGGTCAGCGCCTAAAGAAGCAAGGTGTAAACCTCCGAAAGCCGGGCAAGAACGGCGTCGTTCAAGCGCTTAAAGCGAACAGGAAGCTTCTCGAAGCTGCCGCGAAGCGAGCTGAACGCCATGTTGCCCCCAAGGTCAAGACCAGCAAGCCTTGGCGCTTCTGGCAGCGGTTTGGCAAGAAGAAGGGCGCCCGTGGCGCTGGCGCAGCTACCCCATTCGTCGTTGATTCAAAGTATGTCACCCCTCGTGCAAAGTCTGGCGCCCGTGGCGCAGGCAAGGCTGCCAAGTTCGAGAAGAAAGCGAGCAAGTACCCTGTAGACTTCGACAATAAGATCGCTGCCGGTAAGATCGGTGGCTCGTACCACCTCGTAGCTACCGCTCGCAAGGTGACATTTAAGGCCGCCGCAGAGGCCAATGGCCGTCTCTTCAAGAAGAGCTTCAGCATCCTGGATACGGGACTCAGCGTCACCGCAGACTCGGATGCGGAGAAGGTCACCATCCAGTCACACGCCAAGATCCTCGGAAAGACAAAGAAGCTCCCGAGCTGGCTCAACAAGTCCTTCCCATCGAAGTTCACCTACAACAAGGAAGCGTGGAGCAAGTCCTTCAACGAGGAGAAGCCCTACAAGTTCGATATCGTCGTCTGTAAAGGCAACGGTAAGGTCTGGGGTAGCGGTAAGGTCGGCGTGGACGTTGGGCTTGATGTAGACACCCTCAATGTCTCAGGTCGCGTCCGTCCGTTCGCGATGCTCAAGGGTGGAATCAAGGGTACCGGCAAGTGTGTTGGTAATGACTATGGATTTGAAGGCCAGGTCACCCTCATTGACGCCTGGGTTGAGTTTGGCGCTAACGCTGGTCTCTATGAGGACAAGCAGGGTCTATACGTAGAGGCCGGCCTCTACGGCAAGTACCAGTACACTGCCTTGAAGGGGAAGCTCTCGGCGTGGTGGCGCGGTTGGGCCAGCGACATTAAGACTGGTCTAGCTAAGGGCGCTTGTAAGGCCTTTGGTTGGCTCGCGAAGAAGAAGTGTAAGAAGGTCGAGCAGAAGAAGTACAAGACCAACCGCAAGACCTTCTTTAATAGCGCTGGCTATACCGGTGCCAAGAACTTCTTGTCGCTGAGCAAGAAGGCGTACCTCAAGGGTAGTAACCCTAAGGCTGCCTCAAACGGCAGAGGAGCAGGCGGCAAGGTCGCGAGCCCAGAGGGCAAGCGTCCTACGATTGTGGTTAAGCCTCGTGTCCGCCGGCCTAACGTCGTTCGACGCCCCGGTGGAAAGCCTCGAGTCATTGTTCGACCAAAGGGCAAGAAGCCTAAGATCGTGGTCCGACCAAAGACCAAGCGACCCAATGCGATCAATCGAGCCATCTCGAAGGCCAAAAAGAGGGCCGCTTGTAAGAAGTCGTGCAAGGCCAACTGCAAGAAGCAGCGCGGCAAGAAGAAGCGCAAGTGTAATCGCGCCTGCAACAAGTCGTGCAGGTAGTGAGTAGTTAGCGGCGCCGATTTATTGGCAACGCGCATAAAAAGGCCGCCCTTGGGCGGCCTTTTTTGTTACAGAAGCACTGGAGCGCTCGTGAAGCGCTCCCTTGGATTAGCCTAAGGGATGGGAGCAACATGAACTCCACACGACACCTCTTTATGGTCCTCTTCATGGTGACAGCCGTGTGCGCGCCATATCACCTCGCGAATGCGGCCCCAGGACAGACGACCGAGTATCGAGTCGCGTTCGCGAACAGCTCGGCGAGCAACTTCGAGGAGGTCTTCAAAGGTGACGACGCGACCCCAGCAGGGCAAATCCCGAAAGGGGCACAGAAGATCCGGACCCAGTTCGCTGGCACTCTCATCGAGACCATCATCGAACAGGGGGCTGGTGTCCGGATAGCGCGCTACGCGCTCCAGGATCTCGAGATCCACCTCACGGTGAACGAGCAGCCCGCCGTTGATTATATTGCGGAGTTAAGAAGAGAGCTGCGTCACCCTATTATCGTTGAGTTCGAGCGCCCAAGGCGGGTCAAGCGGATGATGTTTAAGAGCGGACTTAAGCAATCAGGGCGGGCCGTCTGGGCTTTGTTGATGGGGTATCGCCAGTTCTCTGTACCGACGTCCCTCTCAAGGACTCTCGAGAGCGTAGAGACGGACTCAAACGGCAGG
>CALELH010000702.1 GCA_937902595.1 uncultured Myxococcales bacterium | reverse complement strand
GACGCTTCTCGCTGTCCGTGTCACCGGTCTTCGCTGGGGTATCTTTCGTCTTCTCGTCGCTCATGGAATGCGGCCTCCGTAGCTGGGTCGATAAAGGGCATCCGGACCCCCGCCGCCAGACGCAGCCGGAGTGTAGGGGGCATCATATAACGAGGCAACACCCATCGTTGGGGAGAACGACCGATAGTCATGAGGACCGAAGATCGGTACAGGGATCCGTGTCTGCAAGAAAATGAGTGTAGCCCCGACATCGGTGCCCTATCCTGTCTCGGTCATAGATAAGCCTAAGGAGCGGTGACGTGGACATGGAGACCGTTTGGATCATCTTGGCGGGGCTGTTCGTCATCGGGCTCGCCTACGCTGCCCGCGGCGTCCTCATCGGGCTGCTCGCCGCTTTTGGCTTCTTGGTCGGCGTCAACTGGATCGCGGGATGGAGCGTTGTTCAGAACATCGTCAACTGGGTGGCGGGGTGGTTTACCGGTCTGACGCCCAACCTTGACTCCACGGGGCGGTTTGTGGCGAACATATGCGCCCTGCTCGTCTTAGGGGCCGTCGCCAGCTCCATCTACGAGTCAGACGAACCCTCCGAGTGATGTCTGAGCGCCACACTGCGTCTCTCAAGACAACCTAAGGGAGCGTCTCAAAGGACTGAGTCTCCAGGCTCCAGATCTGGCCCTCTTGGTTCTGAATGAGTACCCGGTAATGATAACGGGTCCCTGGCATGAGGCCGTTCAATCGAACCTGATTATCGCCAATCTGAAGACCGTCGACCTCGACCTCGTTCTGCCAACGGTCGGCGAAGGTCAGGGAGTCCTCTGTGCCGTAGAACAACCGAGCGGTGGGCTGGGTGCCTAGATCTTCCACGGTGAAGCGAGCTTGAGCTTGATCGGCGCCGATCTCAGCTGCAGGCTCGATAGAGAGTCTCGCGGGCAGCGCCTCCAGCCCCATGACCGCGTCTCCCTTAAGGTAGTCGGGCCGGTCGGCCGGGGCCGGTGGATTAGGCAAGGCCAGGTTGCGGCGACCGGGCTCATCCCGCCAGTGGTACAGCCCCCCCATCGTCATCCAGTGCTGGTCACCGCTGATCCCCCAACGCTTATTGATGAAGTCATCGGAGCCCGCCACCTGCTGGGTGTCGATGGTGTGCCAATCGCCGTTGAGGTCCCGATACCAACCACGATAGCTCATCTTCCGCTCCCACTGACCTGTCCTCTGGCGCGGAGGAGGCCCCGCGACCTCGACGAAGGCCCCGGCGGTCAAACTGCTGAGCGGCGTGCCATCGTTGAAACGGCGCCCCGCCGCGAACAGCCTCCATCGGGTGTCCGCAGGGTCGAGATAGTACCCATAGTACGTGTCATAGGGATCGCCCGGGACCACTCGGAGCGCCAAGGTCTGGGTTGGGTAGGCCTCGGCCCCATAGGGGTTCCAGCCGCGGACCTTCGCCCCGGTGCCCTCGTGGTCAAACCCTCCAAACTGCCCATCGGGATGACCGATGGCGATGATGTGAGAGAACTGGTGGAGCGGAGGCGCGTCCTGACCGCGTCCGAAGGACCACATGGAGAAGTTGACCCCGGTGATGTGCCCGAGGTCGTTACGCGCTGAGCCGAAGTATCCAAAGGGCGTGGTGACGGGCGCGTAGAATCCCTGGCCTGCCAGGCGGGGCTGTAACTCCATAACCCAGAGCCGACTCGACTCCAGCAGGGTCGAACTACGCCACTGAGCGTGCACAGCTGCGGGTCGCCATCTCGCTCGCAGGACCCGCGCCCCCTCAGCGCCTGGGCCAGTGAGATCGGCGCGGTAAAAGCGGCCGACAAACCCTGCCGCGAGCTCTCTCGCTGTAATCGAGAGCGAACGCACCCCAGGCTCGACATCAAACCCTATCCGCCAGAGTACGCCCGGCGTACCCCGACCACCCGTCGCTTGAGTGGTGCAAAGAGCGCTCTGTTCCCCTAGGGACACCTCGACGACCGAGCCCTCTAACTCCGCCTCTAGGCCTAACTCAACGGTCAGCTCCACGCGACCTGCGCGCGCAAACTCGAGCCCCCATATTAGGCCGCGGCCAGGGCTGCGCCACCGCTCAGCGTAGGCAAAGGACTGGTCGTTATTGAAGCTGCTGTCCGGGCGGTCCTCCGGACCAGCGCCTTCGAGGACCAACGCGCTCCCATAACTGAAGAAGCTAGAGTTCACCTCGAGGACGAGGTGATCATCCGGTGTCTGCTGACCGTGGGCAAAGAGCTCTCTCCCATCGTCATCGATCCCGACCTGTCGAGTTTCGACGGGCTGCAGCAGCTGACCGGTGGCCTCATCTCCGAGGCGGTCTACCTGCCCCAGGACCAGCTCACACTCGATCGGCTCCGGTCCAGGAGGCGCCGCGTCTACTGACGCGTCCTCTCTCACCTCGGCGTCACGACCTCCACCCATGTCCAACTCGGGGCCGCCGTCGAAGAGCACG
>CALELH010000701.1 GCA_937902595.1 uncultured Myxococcales bacterium | reverse complement strand
CCTCGGGACCCTGAGGCTGAGGTGGAGAGGTTCATCACTAAGGTCGAGAAGCTCGCTCAGGAGCGGGACCTAGGTGAGCTCAAGGAGCTTATCGACGCTCGCTACCATGATGGCCACGGCTTCGACAAGCAGCGTGTGGTCTCGATGCTGCAAATCCAATTCCTGAAGCGCAGCGCCATTCATATCTTCTCACGGATTATCGACCTTGAAGTGGATGACCCAGGTAAGAACGCGACCGTCGAGCTGCTCTCCGGCTTAGCCGGTAGACCTCTGACAGGGCTGGCGGGCCTGAAGGACGCTCGGGCCGAGTTGATGCGATTTCGAATCAGGCTGATCTATGACGGTGACGACTGGCTGATCAAGAGGGTGGACTGGTCACGGGCGAGGCTCTCTGATTTCCTACGCGCGGCATCTGAGTGAGGGGGCTTTACGGTTCCAGATCAGTGGATCCCGCTTGAGTGCTCCAGGCCAAACGGGGCCACCTTCGCTTTGAAGGTCTCCCCCTCGCTTGTCAGCATTTCGAAGTCGCCACGCATATTTCCTGTGGGGGTACCCAGGGGACATCCGCTGGTGTAGGAGAACGATTGACCCTCGCTCAGCAGTGGTTGCTCACCCACGACCCCTGGCCCTCGGACCTCTTCAACTTTCCCGGTGCTATCGGTGATGACCCAATGCCGAGCGAGCAGCTTCACCGGGGCTTCGCCCTGATTCGTGATCCTGACCTGATAGGCGAAGAAGAAAAACTCTCTCTCTGGCGACGAGCGCTCGGGTACGTACATAGAGCGGACTTCGACGTGGACTGACTGGGTCAATGCTTCGGATGTGCTCATGACTCAAGCTCCCTACTTTACTCATCGATGAGGGCACCATTCAGATCCATACCATCGCGGAATCTAGAGGCGCCAGCAACAGCGTCTTGTGGGGAGCGCAGTTCATCTTTACAGCGACGTCCATCATCTCCGTCATCGACCGGTCGTCATGGGTACGATCTCAGCGAGGCTCCAGTGGATTCATTGAAGACGTAATGGGAGCGTGATCGACATCTGATCTCCTCGAAAAGGAGGGAATCGGTAGGCCCGGACTTGTGCCTCGATGCAGGCTCCACCCGGCGTCCCTCGCGCGATGGAGGTGGCCACCTTCGCCCGCCCGATTTTTCCGTCTCGCTTTATCTGAATTGCCACGCTCACCAGCCGGCCCTTAAGGCTTGGATCTAGGGCGACGCACTTCTTCAATCGGGCCTGATTTTTCTTCATCACCTTCATGATTTGCTTGCGGTTGAGTGTCACGGGTCGCCGACTCTTCGTGGGTCGCTGAAATACACCCGAGGTGTTCTTCTGCACCTTCTTGCTGGCCGCGGGTATCGTGGGTTTGGCTTTTTGCGGTGTGGTCTTCTCTTTAGTCTCTGCGACTCCGTCGCTCTTCTTCAGAGGTGGGTCCTTAGCGGACCGCCTCTTTTTCGCTGCCTTTCGCTTCTCCGAACTAGGTGGGGGCGGGGTCTTGCTCTTACTCGGCTCTGCGGGTGGCGCTGGGGATGACGTCTGCTCTTGGCCAGCGGTCACGATTGGAGCGGCCTTGGAGGGAGTCTCGCTCGGACCTTGGTCTAGCCGCGTCTGCGCAGCGTCTGGCTCTCGCGTCGCGGCGTCCCTACCGGCGTCTTGGGCTCTCAGTTGGCCCGCGTCGGGAGAGGGGGAGACCGTCTTCTGGATCGTCTTGATTACGAAGGTCTTGGGCCGCTTCTTATCGGTCTCCTCCGCCGGTTGCCCCAGCGTGATGGCGAGGGCGACACAGACTCCGAGCAGGACTATGCCTGAGATGATGATTGGCCACTTCTTTTTCCGAGGCTTCCTACGTGCATTGACCAGACCACTGATTGGCTCCCCTGATGCTTGCACTTCAGTCTTGGGCGCGCTGATGGCGGCGCCCGTCGGCGGCGGTGCCTGCTCGGCGCGTTCTTGGTTAGGTGTTTGGACATCAGGTGACGTCGGGCCAAGAGACTCGGGCGTCTCCGCGCTTGTCTTTACTGGAGGCAAGACGTCTGCATCATTCTCAGTCTCGACTGGAGCAGAAGACTGGCCGGAGATAAGGTTTGTCACTTTTGGAGAGTCTTCGGGTTGGCCGGTAGACCCCGCCACTGTGTCTCGTTTATCTCTCGGTGGCTTATGCAGGTAATCAGGGTCTGCTTCAAAGCTGTCGATGTCGATGCTCCCTAGGGAGACGACCGAGTCGTCATCTTCTACAGGCTCTCCAGACTGACCGTTCTCGGTCAACTCAGCGTCATCGCCATCGCCATCGCCATCGCCATCGCCATCGTCCTGGGCAACCACGGGAGCGTCAGTTTTTGCAGCAGTACCAGTCTTCAGTGGTGTTGAAGCGAGAAACTGCGATGGCATCGGAAACCCGATGGTCGGTCTCTCATCGGCGACATCCGCTTCCTTCTCTGGTGCGCTGTCCGTTGAGACTCGATCGTCCGGTGGTTCAGCTGGCCCTTCGTCCAATAGATCTTCTAGGGTGTGCGTCGCCATTTGCAGGATCGAGTGCACATCGACGGCTTCGGTGATGGGCTCCTCATCTACTGCTGACTGCTCTCCTTCGGACTCATCGCCTTGGGCGTCGAGAGAGTCATCGATGGAGCTCACCGAGTCGTCGTCGGAGCCTGGGGTCGATCCGCCGGTGTCTATGGTTAAGGCTTCCGTTGGCTGATGAGCTAATTTGGAATCGCTCCCTTTGATGGTCACGACCTCTGTTGGTCTGTGAGCATCGCCTACGTCGTCGCCCAATAATTCGGCGAGAGCCGCTTGCAGATCTGCGTCGGCGGGGTTCGCGATGAGGGTCGCGTCCTCCTCCTCATCGTCATCATCATCATCGTTTGGCCCTTGATCTGCCGCACCCTGGGAGACGATATGCGCGAACTGTGGGGTGTCGTTCAGGCTAGACCATTCGTCTAGCCCGTCCTTCCAGACGAGCGTCTGAAGGTCTAGGACTCCTTGGCGAAACAGCTCCGTGACCTCGCTCTCGGTCATCGGTCCCAGCTGCTCATTCTTGAGGAGGACGTACCACATGCAGGATGACGATAAACTAAGGTGGTCTCGATGGAAACTTGGCCGTAGAAAACTCTCTACCTGACCTCAATGATTCGTAGGGGCCTTACGCGCCTCTAGCCATTCGAGTTCTTCCTGCGTCGCTGGTCGATATTCGTAGGCGTCGAGGTCTCCAAGCTCAAAGGGTCCATAGCTGATCCTGTGAAGGCCAGCGACTGGGTGCCCACTATTGGCGAGGAGCCGTCGGACCATTCGATGTTTACCTTCCACGACGCCGAGACGAATAGAGCGGCCTTCGGCATGCTCCACTTCTGCTGTGAAAGTACCCAAGCTTGTGGCGACACCTGCCGCTAGCGTCTCTGTGATGTCCGGGGACAGGTCCGTTTCGACTTCGGCCTCATAGCGGCGTTTGATGGCGCGCTTCGGATGGAGAAGCCATTGAGTGAGGGCGCCGCTCAGAGAGAACAGCAGCAGGCCTGTCGTCTCCGCGTCTAGGCGGCCAACGGGATGCAGTTTCTCCCGGAACTCCGCGGGTAAGACATCCGATAGATCATGACGACCGAGTGGGTCTCTCATGGTTGATACGACCCCGAAAGGCTTGTGCCAGACGATGATTAGGGGGAGCGGCTCAAGGAGCTCGTCGTCAACCTTGATCACGGCGCTGGTCTCAATGGACTGCTCCGCTCGCTTGGCAACCACGTCATCTACGATGACGCGGCCTTGCTTAACCAACTTTCGGGCTATGGAGCGGCTACCTACTCCACGTTGAGCTAGAACTCTGTCCAGACGCATCTTCGTTGTCATCGCGCGCTCCACACTTGAAATCGACCATCATCACGCTCGCAGTTGGCCTTAAGAACACCGTCCAGGCGACGCGCCAAGTTGAGACGCTTCTGGCCTACGAGCCAGAGGCTACCGCCGGGATTCAAAAACTCACGTGCACGCTCAATCAACGACTCCAAAACCCCGAGATCTTCGCTCTTACCCCGGTGTATCGGAGGGTTACTGACGATCAGGTCGTAGGTGAGTCCGTCTAGGGCGCTCCAGCTATCGCTTGTGTATAGCTCAGTATAATCGCTGTTTGCGCGAGCTGCCTCGATGGCGACAGCGTCAGCGTCGAGACCGCTTATGGATGAAGTGGACCAGCGCGCCGCGAGCTCCGCGCCGATGACGCCACCACCGCAGGCGAAGTCCAAGACGCGCGTGGGCGTGGGATAGCCTTCGAGAGCTTCTAGGAGGAGGGCGGTGGCTGAATCGAGACCTCCCTTTGCGAAGACGCCGGGTAGATGGGTCCACTTCCTTGATCCACTTGGGAGTGGGAGCTCTGTGTGAGTCACCCACTGGTCGAGCGCGTCTCTCGCCGGCGTCGCGTTGCGCCGCCCACACCAGACGCGGCAGTGGTGCTTAGAGCCGACGGTCCGTACGTCATCGAAGAAAGGACTAATATGCCTTGCCGCGGACTTAATGCCCTCATCGTTCGATCCATAGACCCAGAGCGGCGCTCCCTCATCGAGCTGGGCGGCGATGGTCTCGATGCTAAAGAGGAGCGTGTCCTTCTCTCTCGGGAGGCGAAGGGTCGCGAAGGCGTAATCGCCTCTCTTGGGCCAGGCTTGACCCGGCTGGCGAATTGTTGACCAGCGGCACCAAGCCGTTCGGCTCTCAACACTCCCGGCGAGATCGCGGTTCAGGTGCCCGTCGATGTCACCGACCAGCAGCGCGGTGCGCGCGTCGCTGGGCGGAGACCAAAGAGCTCTGAGCGCGCTGACGACACGCCGCTCTCGGTCTTGGCTTCGGTCACCCATTGTCTGCTCCTACGTCGGCGTCGGTATTCGCTGCGATTATCAGTTCATCGAGTGCAGAAGATCTGGTCACTGGACGACTGATGGCGTCATTGAGTCGCGCCGCAGTCCCGAGGAAGACCACGCTGCGACGGCTACGAGTCACCGCGGTATAGATCAGCTCGCGGGTCAAGATCGAGCTATCTCTATCAGGTAATTGAACGGCGACATATTCGAACTCGGATCCCTGAGACTTGTGAACGGTCATCGCATAACAGTGTTCGAGGTGAGCGTGGAGGCCACTGAGAAGGAAGAAACGAAAGTGGGATTCGTGCCGAAACGCTACCCAGAGTGCTCGTTCGCCTTCGATCTCGCGTTCCAGGATCAGGCCTTGATCTCCGTTAAACAGACCTCGCCCGTAGTCGTTGCGCAGCATCATGACAGGCTCACCGCTGACAAATTCTTGCTGTGCGGACACTCCGTGATGACGCGCGTGGCGTCCGTGAAGACGTTCGTTCCATTTAATCACACCGTCCAACCCGTTTCGTGTCACCGACAGGAGTCGGCAGGACTCCATTCGTTGAAACGCGCTCTCAAGGCTCTCCTCTGTGATGTCTCCAGAGGTGTAGACGGCTCGCTCGTACCAGCGATCAGCGAAGCGGTCTAGGCGGTCTTCTGCGAGATTCAAACTTTCAACGCCTCGCCATAGAAGCTGCTCGACGCTTATGGAGGCGGCGAGATCACTCACCTTGATGGAGTGACCGACCTTAATCGTCTCGGCGACCCTCAAGATATTGGCGCCGTCCGGATCCTCCGGTCTCATTCGAAAGTTCTTCGTCAAGGTGACACAGCGCGCTCCACAGGCTCTCGTCAGGTTGCGGAACACTGCACCGGCGCGCACAGAGGGGAGCTGTTGGGCGTCTCCTAAGAGCACGAGCTTGGCGTGCTCCGCCGTCGCTGAGAACAATCGCTCCATCAGCACCGTATCGATCATCGATGCTTCATCGACGAGGATCAGGTCTGCGTCCAAGGGATCGCCTCGATGATGCTTGTATCCTCCCCGGGCGGGCTGATAGCCCAGGAGGCGGTGTAAGGTCTGTGGGTCTTCGGTCAGCGTGGTGGCGTCGCCCTCCGTGGTGGTGGACTGGAGCCCAGAGCGGATCGATTCTCCCATTCTCCACGCGGCCTTGCCGGTCGGCGCAGCCAACACGATCCGCTCCGCTGAGATGCCGAGCTCTATTGCGGCGACGATGATCGCGACGATGATCGACGTCTTTCCGGTACCTGGCCCGCCTGAAACAAGGGTGAGCCGCGACGAGAGAGCCGACATGACCGCGCGTTCTTGCTCTTGAGTTAAACCGAACCCTTGAATGGAGGTCGGCGTAGAGGTCGCTTCAACGTTCAGCGCTGGGACGAGTCGGTCTCGAACGCTGTCCGCCAGTTGAAGCTCGGTTGTGAGGAGTCTGTCTTCGTGCAGTGAGGCTCCGCGCAGAACGAATGGGTGTCCTCCTCCAGAGGCTGTGCCGATGATGTGGTGTAGACGACCCGTTTGAACGAGAGAGGACGCAGTCGCGGCGAGGATTTCGATGTCCGGAGGGGTCACCGCTCCCTTTGAGCCGCTAAAGAGCCGGTTGAAATGCTCAACCAGGGAGACGGACCTGATGTCCATTCTGGTGGAGCCGTTCTCCACATCCAGCATCAACGCCAGGAACAGGAGCGTGGCCGCGAGGGACTCGTCACTCGAGAGATCTGTCTGTAGGCAGGCCAGCTCCCGCGCTAAGTGCACGTGGGGGCCTTCATGAAGTGTGGCGAGGTCGCGAGTGATTCGGTCACTTCGAGTCCAAGACTCTCCCCGGTCTTGGTGCCGGAAAATCGACCAAGCGCTGGTTGTGCTCTTTGGCCCACTCACAGATTACGCTCCCTTGGTAGTCGTGGATCTGCGATCAGGGAACGCTCGAACTCTACGAGATCAGACCACTGAGGACGAGCGTACACGAGCCCATCGTTCGAGGGAGCGTCTGCCGTAAGTCCTCGCAGGAACACATATAGGAAACCTCCGAAGCGAGCCTCGTACACTGACTCGTTCGTAATTCCGAGTAGGCGGACCAAGCTCAAAGTGTAGAGCCAAGCCTGCAGATCGTAATGTTGGTCGACATGAGCGGCGAGGGTCTCAGGCCCATAGTTCGTCATGACATCACTCTTCCAGTCTAGCCAGTAGAGCTTGTCTTCGTGCTGGAAGGTAAAGTCGATAAAGCCTTTGATGAGCCCGCGCTCAACGGTGCACCGGCGGTCCTTAAGCTGGCCCAGCAATGGATGGCTCTGCTCAGGCATTGGAAAGATGAACTCAATCTCCCTGTGCCCTCGCAGGCTCGCCAGGGGCG
Source organism: uncultured Myxococcales bacterium (assembly GCA_937902595.1). Taxonomy (GTDB): domain Bacteria; phylum Myxococcota_A; class Bradymonadia; order UBA7976; family UBA1532; genus UBA1532. Next base: position 3,956 of record CALELH010000701.1, on the reverse strand, counting down.
GGAGGTCCATGGATTGCGACAGTGGAAGTCTTCGAGAGAGGGCTTGATAGATCAAGGTCTGCGCCGCTCGCATCCAGCGGGGCTCGATGTCGTGTCGTCGCATCGTGCGTTCAAAGGCCTCGACCACTGGGGGATAGGAGCGCCAGAGTTCGAGATCAAGATCTAGAATATGGTCGAAGTCCAAGGCTTCGATGGCTTCGTGGAGAAATCGACCCATGAAGCGGCCACCTGGGAGCGCCTCCTGATTGTTTTTCTGTGCAGGTTCTACCTGCTGGTCAATGGGTAAACTCTCCCTCTTGACCACCTCCTCGGCCTCCTTCTTCTCTAGACCTTTCATGGCTGAATAACTCGTAACGACCCAGGGGGCGTGGCGCCGCCTCAACAGATCAAAGTCTGTTCGATCATCACGGTTAAGGAGCAGATCTCGACAGCTATCAGAGACCTTGAATTTGTCCTCAATTTTGACCTGAGAGGCTTTACCGTGCGTGGGGCGGAGAGCGTCGATGTCTTCGATGACGAACAGGTCTTCAGGGAGCCCCGCTTGCTTCATGGCGCGCAGTCGTTGGTTCAATCGTCCATAGGGACCCGCGACGGTGAGGTCCGATGCGACAAAGGGCAGGTATAGCTTGGCACCGGCGCGGGTCAAAGCGACGTACAGGAGGCGTTCATCTTCATCGGCGATCTCTCTGTCGATCTCTGTCTTGAACGCTTCACGTGCCGCTTGACCGACGATTACGTGGCGCTGACCGTCTGAAGTCACGACGTTGACTGGAGAGGCCCAGGGCTTCAAGAAACCGCCGAAAAGACAGACCACAGGCGCTTCAAGCCCCTTGCTCTTATGCATGGTCATCACCTGAACGGCGTCCCGGGCGTCGGCGATCCTAAAAGAGCCGATCTCCGGTGTCTCATCGGGGACCTGACCGAGGGTGGCCCTCTCTAGAAAGTTCACGAGCCAGGCCATCGTGACTCTTCGTGCCCCGATGACCTCCAGAAGCCACTCGAAGAGTTGGTCGAGTCGGGTCAACAGCTCTTCGCCGCCAACTCGAAATCGTGCTCGCGCGGTGAGGCCAGACTCTCTTCTCAGACTCCTAAAAAGCCGACCGTAGTCGCCCTTGTCAGCCATTTCACGCCACGCATTCAGTTGGATGACATACTCGGATTCAAGGGCCAATTGACGACAGGAGGACAGTTGGGTCCACCCCACGTCGAAGAAGGGCGTCGCGAAGGCCCACATTCGGCTCGTCTCGGACAGAGGCTGAGCGATCGCCCGGAGTACATCCAAGACCGCTAGAGCCTCCTCTGATCGCAGCGGATCGCTCTCTTGCTGACGGACGCATGGAACGCCCACCGCGTTGAGCGCTTGCGAGACGAGCTGAGCCTCCCGTCGGGAGCGCACCAATACAAAGACGTCTTTGGCGGTGAGTTGCCGTGACGACCCATCTAGATCGTTCCGCAGGCAATACGTCTTGGCCTCAGAAATGACACCGAGCAAAGTATCCGTCACCGCGGTCATGAAGGTGTCCATTAGCGCCCACCCTGACAGGTCTCTCCGCGATCCCCGTCGCTTGGGTTTGTGTGCCCAAAGCGTAATCGGTGGGACCGGATCTCCATCGTCGACGTGGAGGCTAAGCTCGGGACGGCCGCATCGCACAGGGGCGTCATAGCGGATGTCTCCTTGCAGAAGGGCCCCCTCGGATTGGCTCTCTAAGATGTGGTTGACCGCGTTGATCATTGAGCTGGTCGAACGATAATTGTCTTCAAGCGAGAGGTATTGCGCGGGTTGGCCTTCATTGGTCAGCAGCGCCTCTCGTGCAGAGATGTAGGTCTGCACATCAGCGCCTCGGAAGCCATAGATCGCCTGTTTTGGATCTCCGATGACGAAGATCACCCCGCCCTCGCTCTCCACGAATATCCTTTGGAAGATCTCCCACTGCCGAGCGTCAGTGTCCTGAAACTCATCGATGAGCCCGAAGCGAAACCGTCCCTGGAGGGTCGCCGTCATCTCAGCGCCATTAGAGCCGTTTAGCGCGTCATGTACCCGTGAGAGCAAGTCGTCATATTCAAAGAGACCGAGTCGCTCCTTGTGGCGCGCGAGCAGGTCTTCGACGACCGGTAAGAAGAGATCCGCATAGGAACGTTCCTCAGCCCTCTGAAGTAAGCACAACCGTCGGAGCGCAGAGAGCCCCTCGCGACACCGAAGGTGAGTCGGAGAGAGACCGGATGGAAAGGTTAAGCTCGGCTCTTTGCTGTATCTCGTCTTTGGAGAGATGAGCGCGTCTAGGAGGTCGACGTTCAGCGCGTCTAGGAGCGCGATTGGTCCCTCACCGCTCCGCAGGATTGCCATGAGATCCGTGGCAGAGTCCTCCGCCATTCCAATGGACTTGGGTTGGACCGTCAATCGGGCTAGATCCGCGACGTATTCCTGTGGATCAAAGCTCGCTAAGAGGAACCCTGCGTGGCGCTCAATCTCCCGCCCAAGATCGAGGCGGTTTTTGAGATAGCCCTGGCGGTGCGCCGACTGCAGTAGACGGCGAAGATCATCTTCGGTCTTCCCGCTCTCGATCCACCGGCGGAGAGGACCGGCGTAGGTCTCTTCCATGGTGAACTTGGCGCGCAAAGCCTCGCGCCAGGCGTCGATGAAGACGGTGTCTGCGTCGACATTCTGGGGGTTGAGCATCTGCCCACTGCTGAACGCAAGCTCTCGTAAGACCCGGTTACAGAAACCATGAATGGTGAAGATCGGGGACCTATCGAAAGCGAACAACTCACTCTCGAGCTTCCTACGGCGGTTTGAGTCGAGATACCACCAACCGGGATGGTCTCTCTCTAGCGTCGCGATGGAGGTCTCGGATTCGCACGGCTCAGATTTGGACAAAACGCGCTCGATGAGCGCCCGGATCCGTCGTCGGAGCTCAGCGGTGGCTTTCTCTGTAAAGGTGACGACGAGGATCTCTTCGAGACGGGCTTCGGTCCTTAAGAGCAGATCCACGACCAGATGTTCAATGGTGTAGGTCTTACCCGTGCCAGCGCTCGCCTCGATGACTCCATGTCGATCGTGGCATACGTTCTCTAGGATCTTGGGTCGAGGAAAGCGGGTCTTCATCGGTGACCCGCCTTGAACCACAGATCAAACCGGCGCTCTACGATCTGGTCTGCCGTATCGATGGCTGGAAGCTCAAATCCTGACAGATCGCTGATGGGACCCCGGTCATCGGCCGTCCGCGCGTTAGGTGCCAGGTACGGCGCGGAGTCTGGAAACTGCTGGCGTCGCTTAAACCACTGCATCACAACGTCGATGGGCAACCGATAAGGATGAAACCCCGAACATAGGTCCTCGGTGATCCGGATGAGCCAGTCCTTGCAGATCGATTGAGGCGGTACACGATAGTCTTTGTAACTTGTCGGCGTCTCCGCATCAGTGGTGTTCACGAATACTCGGACAATCTCAGGAAACCTCGCTCCTGCGGCGGACAGGGCGACCAAGCTGATAAAGGCATGCAGGTAGTGGCTAGCGGTGGCCTTCTTTGAGGAGACACAGCGCATCATCGCGTGTCGCTCTGGATGCATGTGGACGGCGACGCCGTGTAGCACTTTTGAGAGTCCGTCCCCGATGGAGAGCTCAATGGGCGGGATTCTATGATCTACGAAGGTGTCTTCCGCTGATGGCCCTATGGCGACTCGCTTCCACTGGGTAAGCGGCGTGAGCCCCATCTCACTCGCGTTCTCAAACCAGGCTTCAAGTATCTCCGTCCCAGTGGCTAGGGCAGCCTCACCGAAGAGCCCTGCCGGTGTCTTACCCAGCAACTTCGCTTCAGCGAAGACTCGACGATATTCATGGGTGACGTCAGCGGCGTCACCGCCAAGATTCCAGAACGCCCGCTCGAGTAACTCGCGTTCAAAGCGAGAGGCGATCGCCATGGGTTCGTTGTCACTCACCGTTGGCCGGTCTCGACGAT
>CALELH010000700.1 GCA_937902595.1 uncultured Myxococcales bacterium | reverse complement strand
TGCTTGATAGCAACATCGGCGATGTCGATAGCGACGTTCGCACCTTCACGCGTCGTGATATCGATGGACGACACCGAGTTATTCTCGTTCACTCCAAAGAGGTTCTGACCGGCGCCACCAACATCACCAAGCTTGGCGAGTTGACCACCACCCATCGTAAACTGCTCCTCAGACTGAAGAGTGAGTCGTCCACCCGTAACCGTAGTACCAGCTGCAGCCGCCAACCCAAGACGGGTCGCGTTACCAGTCACCGATACTTCGATGTTTCGGCCGTCGTCAGCCTCTAGGTTGAGACGATTATTCTCGTCCAAACTAGCGACCACACCAGTTTCATCAGTCTTCGCGTTGATCGCGTTGATCAACGTGTCAGTCGCGTCATTGTCTTCCACTCGGAAGCCAGTAAACACAGCACCGTTAATCGCGAGATTATTGGTTGAATCCAGCGTAACTGCTGCGATGTCCGCAGCTGCTACAACGACCGTCTCCTCCACGATAGCGCGAACGCCCGTGAATTCAGTTGCGTCGTTGATGGCTTCAGCCTTAGCGATTGCAGATGCGTCATTCAATGTCGTGGAGACGTTATCGTCCGCCGCGACGGTGCCACGAATCGTGACGCCTTGGATAACCACATCACCGTCGTTAAGACCCTGTGCACCACCTTCAACTTGGATGTCAGCAGAGCTGCTTTCGCGGACCTGTCGACCCAAGCTGTTTGCCCGAGCGTCCTTGATAGACACAGTGATCGTGTCATCAGCGTTCGCCCCGATGTGGAACTTTGCGCCAATGAATGACCCATTCAGGACAGACTTGTTGTTAAAGGTAGTCTTCTCTGCGATTCGATCCAGCTCTGTGACCAGAGCGTCCACCTCGTTCTGAAGTGACTCACGGTCGCTATCAGTGTTGGTGTCGTTCGCGGACTGAACAGACAGCTCACGAACACGCTGCAAGATCGCGGTGCTCTCAGCCAAACCACCTTCAGCGGTCTGAGATAGAGAGATACCGTCACCCGTGTTTCGGATCGCTTGGTTGATACCGCGTACCTGCGATGTCATCCGATCCGAGATCCCGAGACCTGCGGCGTCATCTTTTGCAGAGTTGATACGAAGACCAGAAGATAGGCGCTGGAAAGACCGACTAAGTGACTTACTTGCACCATTAAGATTGCGTTGCGCATTAAGCGACGCGACGTTTGAGTTAACAAACAGACCCATTTTTTTTCGCTCCTTGAAAACATCTGTTGAGTGGCTGTCCTTAGCCACCCGTCGAGGGCACCACCTTGGCACCGTCGACCCCCATACACAGACTCCATCTGCGTTTTTGGGGAGCGTTACTGCGAAGCCTTACCCCTAAGGCCTCGGTTTATGTCTGCACCGGACGTATCCGGTACTTACTCGCTAATGACAAAGCTCATGTACTGCCGACACTACCCCTGTGTCCGTACACCGTTTGTCGCCACCTCCTCTCTCTCACCCAAGCCTATCAGCTCAGAGTCATATTAACGTTCGGAGCTACTGGGCTCCCATATACGACATCGTCCCTTGCCGACAAAACTTGAGAAAAAAATTAAAAAAAACTTAATAAAAAATGAAAGCGTTGTGATTACAGTTGTTTACGTGTTGTGTTTTTGTGGTCTTTTCTGCGGTGGATCGCCGCATTTTTCCGATTCTGGTCCCGATAAGTGAAGTTGACTCGCAAGATAATGACAACTGTTCGCCTCATAAGCGCGCACTCAACCCCTATTTAGCCCCAGAGTGGTGGACGGGGGAGTCATGAGACAAACAAAGTACAGATTCTATCTGACGCTGAAACGGTAGGAGTGGGTTTAGTTGAGCTCGTCAACTGAAACAGGGGCAGAGGGTCTGGAGGGAGTTAGCCTGTAGTGAAGAAGGCGACGGCTCCGTTCGGGTCGACGAGGGGGGAGCAATTTGACCCTCATCGACCCGAAGGGCCTGTCATATAGGTTGGTGGACCACCGTTTATCGATGCGCTCGATAGGGGGACACACCATCTTAGAGTGACCTCGAAGCGCTGATGCGCTCAGCGCTACGGGTCTAATTTAGGAACTCGACGACCAGTTGGCCTGGCCTGGATCCTTTAAAATATAGTGTGTGCATCAGAGGACAGTGACATTGGGGACAACATGCATAATGCCGATGTCCCCTGTGTCGTTGTCCAGCAATGCCCATGCCCATGAGGTGACTCCCATTCCTCCCGAGAGACCACCTGAAGGACCGAACCGTCCGAGTCGACAACGACGGAGCAAGCTGACGTTGCCATCGACCCGAACGGGGCCACTCACAGACATCGGTGATTAAGTAGGTTAATGCGCTTAACGTACTGTTTTCACCATTCAGAGACGGTCGTAGGTGGCGATGCGCTCGACCCCTACGGCCTAATTACTCACGCTCTTATCCGAGCAACTGCAGCACGTTGTTCGGGCTCTGGTTCGCCTGAGCCAAGATTGAGAGACCAGCATTCTGTAGAATGGTGTTCTTCGACATATTGGCGCTCTCTTGGGCGAAGTCTGCGTCCTGGATGCGGCTTCTAGCTGCGGACACATTTTCCATCGTCGCCGACAGGTTGTTTACTGTCGACTGCAGACGGTTTTGAACGGCACCAAGGTCACTGCGGATATCCGAGACCTGCGCGATAGCGACGTCTAGGATCTCCATTGCGATGTTAGCGCCCAGTCGGGTACGGACGTCGATGGTGTCGACAGCGAACTCGCTGTTGGTACCAAGGATTGTCTCACCACCAGCGGGGTTGGCTCCATGGCCAAGCCGCTCTACACCTGCATCGCTCTGGAACATGAAGATCGCTTCTTCAGATTGCAGGGTGATGCTACCGGCCTGGACCTGGTTTCCTGCTGCGAAACCAAGTCGAGTCGCGAGACCGTTGGTGGTCAACTCGATGTTACGACCATCCTCAGCTTCCATGACCAAGCGCAGATTCTCATCGAGGCGAGCGTTGACACCCGTTCGGTTTGAGACCGCGTTGATCGCGTCGACCAAGTTGTTGTCAGCATCGTCATCCTGTACGCGGAAGCCACTGATGACCTCTCCGTTCAGAGTGATGAAGTTCGTGCTGTCGAGAGTGACCGCGGAGATGGCGTCAGGACCAGACAGCGCTGTTCCACCCACAACCGCTCGCACACCAGTGTAGATGGTTGAGTCGTTGATCGCGGCGGCCTTCGCTAACGCAGAACCTGCTCGTTGCGAAGTACTGAACGTGTCATCGCTCGCGACAGTACCGCGAACAGTAATGCCATTGAGCAGCAGGTCACCGACCTGGAGACCCTCGGCCGTTACGTTTTCACCTTCGTAGCGAGCCTGACGACCCAAGATGTTGGCTCGTGCATCCATAGTCTTCACAGACATCGTCTCATTCGCTCGATATCCAATGTGAAACTTGGAACCGGCGAACTCACCGTTCAGGACCTTCTGGTCGTTGAAGCGGGTTGTATCTGCGATGCGATTAATCTCTTCGATGAGGTTATTCACCTCAAGCTGAATCGCCTCGCGGTCGGCGGTGGTGTTGGTATCACTTGCCGCCTGAATGGAGAGCTCGCGCATCCGCTGAAGAATGCTACCGGACTCATCCAGCGCTCCTTCAACCGTCTGAGCGAGCGAGATACCATCGTTTGTGTTTCGGATCGCCTGGCTCAAACCGCGAACCTGTGACGTCATTCTCGTTGATATGGCCATTCCGGCTGCGTCGTCTGCTGCGCTGTTGATGCGCAAACCTGACGACAACCGACGGAAGGTACGATCCATACCGATCGTGGTCTTGTTGAGATTACGGCGTGCATTTAACGAAGCGACGTTCGTGTTTACAAAAAGTCCCATTTTATTCACTCCTTGAATCTAGCGGCAGTCACCCATGACTGCCCCGATATTCTTTCTTTTCATTGTGTGGCAGATGCCACGATAAAGGTGTTGCTCACATCTGTGAGTCACTCTCGGAAGCACCGGCCATCTGCCGGCGCGAAGCTCGTCATGGACTCGCCTCCTTGAGCGGGGGTCCGTCGCGTGCAGAGCGAAGCCGTTTAGACTGCGCTTCCTCTGCCGCCGCGTCTCCCGCAGCACCCTTCTTTAATCTCCGGGCGACGATCCGATATCTTCGTTTCGCACGCCCACTGTCGTTCTTGTCCACCGGTTTGGGAGGCCCTAAATTGTGCCTCTCTCTAACTTGGATACTCTTCACCTCTCTCTGTATGACGACGCCATTCTCAGTTGTGATGAGATAGGCATTCTTCACCCAGTCAGGTCCTAGAGGCCCCTCACGTTTCCGAGAGATGACGTCACTGACCTTCGGTCTTCGGTATCCAGGTCGGGAAACCCAAGGGGGGTCTCCCGTCGCCGGGGAACGATATTCCTCTTTTTTATCGAAGCTGAACTCGGTTGAGCAGGAGCCAAAGGACCAGCGATTAGTCGGTCCCTCCACCTGTCTTGCTCGATCCGATCCACCATATCTGTCTTGAGGTTTACACTGCGTAACCTCGTGAGATAACGGTGTACCGCTTTCATCTGCTTCTTCGCGGTCCCAGGGATCTGCCCCGGGCAACGCGGTATATCTTGTCTCTATTGGAGGCCCAGTCGAGCCCTTCCATCTAGACGCTCCTGGTGCGTCGTCCGCCTCGCCGCCGTTCTCCTCAAGAAAACGTCGTTTGCTGCGGTACCTTCGACTTGGCTTTAGGTTTCTCCTAAGCCTCAAATCAACGCTCAAGATCCGTCCGAGAGTCGGAGCTGTTAGACATCGCTCGGTCGGTCGATCTAGTTCACTGATGACCTTCCTAGCGATATCACTGCTCGCATCCTCTTCGCATGCGCTCGCCCCAAAGCAATCCCGAAAAAACTCGGTTGCGTAGTCAGGCAAGTGGTTATTGTCTAGGGTCACCGCAACCTTATGCAGCCTGCGCCAGCCCGATGGAACGGACTGTAAATGGCCAGCTGGAATCGGCTCCCGTGGGTGCGTCGTCGTCCTTGTAGGACGCACGGCGCTACTTTCTAGCGTGTTCATACGTCCTCCTATCCGCCGAGCAGCTGCATGGCGAGTTGTGGTGTTTGATTGGCTTGGGCGAGTATCGAAACGCCGGCCTGCTGTAAGACTTGGCCACGAGCGAGCTGTGCGCTCTCTTGGGCAAAGTCCGTATCCATAATGCGGCTTCTCGCTTGAGTCGCGTTCTCCGAGATGTTGCTCAGGTTACGTACCGTAGCGTCGAATCGGTTCAACAGAGCACCCAGAGAAGATCTCTCAGATGAGAGCTGCTCCAGAGCGCGGTCGACGATTGTAATCGCGTGGTTTGCGTCAGCTCGACTCAGCACTTTGACCGTCGAAATGGACTGAAGTGAGTCCACCCCGACAATTTGTTCCCCTGGAAGGCCAATGTAGTCGACCTGATCACCAGTGACGGTGAACTGCTCAGCGCTAGAGAAATCTAGTGAGCCACTCGTGACCCCTGTCGAAAGACCTGTCGCTTGAGCGGCAGCTGCGTCCGAGACGAAGACTTCGATGTTTCTACCATCACCTGCAGAGAGCACGAGCCGTGAATTCTTATCATAGCTCGCGATTACACCCGTGCGGTCTGTGACTGCGTTAATTTGGTCAATGAGCTCGTGGTCAGCATCGTCTTGTTCGACGACGAAGCTTGTAAGCACCTCACCGTTGATTCGAACGAATGACGTGTTGGTGAGCGTTCCACCTACGACATCTCCGTTACCGTTGGCTTCAGTCGCCAGAACGCGAGCGTGAACCCCAGTAAACTTCTTCATGTCATTGATAGCGGACGCTTTCGCGATGGCTGACCCAGCGGCAAAAGAGGTCGATAAGTTATCGTCCGTGTCGTTGGTACTACGAATGGTGATCCCATTGACCATGAGGTCACCACCGATTCGACTGAGCGCGTGAGTTGAGACAACAGATGTTTGCCTGATAGCTGATCGTCCGAGCGCTTTAGCTCGAGCATCTCGAATATTGACCTCGATGACGTCGTCAGCGTTGGCACCTACGTGAAAGTACCCCTGCATGAAGTCACCACTCAGCACCTTCTTATTGTTGAAGGTCGTGGTGTCCGAGATCCGATCCAGCTCTTTTATGAGGCTATCAACCTCGAAATTAATCGAGGCGCGATCTGCGTCTGTATTGATATCGTTGGCAGCCTGAACTGACAGTTCACGCATTCGCTGGAGGAGTGACATAGACTCCTGGAGCGCGCCTTCGACAGTCTGCACAAGCGAGATCCCGTCATTCGTGTTTCGAATGGCGGCATTCAAACCTCGTATTTGTGCGGAGAAGCGCGTTGAGATGGACAGCCCTGCGGCGTCATCCTTTGCGCTATTTATCCGTTTACCACTCGCTAACCGCTGGAATGAGCGGTTCAACTGTTTGGTGCTGTAATTCAGCGACCTCTGCGAGTTGATGGAACGGATGTTCGTATTAACGAACAAACCCATTTTTCTACTCCCTGAAATCCCAACAGAGCTACCCAGCGCTGTTGGACGGGGCTTCCATGCCCCTTTGCGCTATAGGCGAATAACCGGACTGATCCCGATACTGAACGACTGATCTACATCTCCAATGCGCGATTCATACGCATTGAAGTGCACCAGTAGTTCTTCACGGTTCAAACCGTTCTTCACCATTATGGTCCCGCCTTACGACGGTCCCAGGAGGGCGCTGGTAAAAACCAGCGTGCGCGAATACCCAATCCGCGATCGCACACCCTGTGCGCGACCCTCCTTTTCAACAAGACCCTTCTGACAAACTCGCTAGAGTTCCCGTGGGAAGCATTGACCAGCCTCTGATTGGTGACCCATCACCATTTCAGCGAGCTCTCTCCCGTCCGAAGGGACGAGTCATGTTCCGAGGGGGATCCCTCCGTTGGTCTGTCAGACCTATCGATTTTTGGCAGGTGACATCATGTCGTCACCCGCGCCACTGCTATGTTTGCTCTAGAGACAGTCCTTTCAGGTTCGCTGAGGTCTCTAGTGATCCTCAGAGCTCCGTTCTAGCTTTCTCGACGGGCGTTCAACCCACCGTGGCTAATGATTCATTTCTGATCGTTTTTCCTGACCCAGGGGCCGCTTGCGCAGCTCCCGAATCCGGTCCATATAAAAGTGACTCAATTCTGATCGTTTTTCCTGACCCAGGGGCCGCTTGTGCAGCTCCCGAATCCGGTCCATATAAAAGTGACTCAATGTTCAATGTGCTCAGCCATTCTGACCGGGGTTTCACCGATACAGACCACTCGAGCCAAGCTCGCTGTTCTTGTGCGTTGCCATCGGACTGTTCATCGGGTTGAGCGAGAACGATCCACTCGCAACACGCCTTTACGACGAGACGTCTACCGGCAAATGAGCGGTCCAACGCGCGAGGTGGATGCTTTAAATCCATCGTGCTCACCGGACGACGTTTACTTGTGCTCGCATGCATCCCTGGAGGACTCCCTTGTAGGCCGCGCTCAGTGTCGGCTCTAAAAGTGTGCCTATTTAGGGCGCCTGCTTGTGTAGTCCTCACGTGACCAGTCGCTCTCAGCTTCGGGCCATTGAGACGGTCCCGGGCTGAAATGCCATGATGCGTTCTTGCCGTTTCGCTTTTTTCATCAGTGTAGGTCTCAAGGAACTCGAGCTTGGGTCTCCATGAGAAACGCTCAATACCCCTGGCGAAGTTCGACCTCACCGTCGAGGCCGAGTCGTCGCAAGTCGTGGAAGCCGGCGTCTACGAGGGCGGGCGCGAGCTCTGGGAGTGCGCGATTGACCTCGTGGAGTGGCTCGCGGCGAACCGGCGACCGAGCGGCACGGTGCTCGAGCTGGGCTGCGGGAGGGGGCTGCCCGGGTTGTGGTGCCTCAAGCGAG
>CALELH010000699.1 GCA_937902595.1 uncultured Myxococcales bacterium | reverse complement strand
TGGTTGACGGCCTGGAACGTTGAGACTGGACGCCAACTCTACTTGCGCCGCTGGAAGACTGGTTTGGAGGGGGCCCTCTCCATGTCTAAGGACGGTCAGCGCGGTCTCATCAGCCTCTCGGTACCAGGCACCAGCGGCGGGACTATGAGCCTCTGGGATCTGACCCAGGGTCGCAAGATTCGACGTATTGGAGGAGGGAATCAGCTTACTCCTGGTGTCGGCTATGATCCCCGCAACCGGTACTTGGTGACGGGTGGTTGGGACGGAGTGGCTCAGCTCTGGGATCTCAACGGCAGGAATGGAAAGACTCTCTTCAGGGGGGGAGCGCGAATTAATCACATCGCGACTCACCCAGACGGTCAGCGCATCGCCTTCGCCATGACCAATGGGACCGCCAGAATACTGTGGATAGACACAGGTAAGACTTTGGACCTTAAGGGCCACGTCAACGAGGTCAATCATGTCTCCTTCAGCGCCGACGGGCGTCTGCTGGCGAGCGGTGGGGATGATGGCACGGTCCGACTTTGGGATGCCAAGACCGGTCTAAAGCTTTGGTCAACCCACGGACTCCTCGCGAACCCTGCGCGGCATCTCACCCACGCAGGGTGGGACAACTTAGACCCTAAGCATAAGGATGACGCTGGACCGACCGGAACTCAGTGGGCTCAGAGACTCAGCTCAAACGCACGGTTCTCGTCTAACTCCGCAGAGCTCCCGTGGCTGTGTATCTCGACTCACGACGATCAGGTGGAGTTCTGGAATACAAAGGAGGACCACCTCATATGGAATGCCCGACTGGGGCATGTCCAGGATATAGCAGCGGTGAAGACGGGCTGCATCGTGCGTACACCCACCAGCGTAATTCGCTACTCAGAGTCCGGTGCCGCGGTCCCCTTCCCCATCCACAAGGATACGAAGCCAGGTAAGAAACCACCTGTGACTGCGCTCTCCGTAGTGAGGGATGCGATCCTGGTCGCGGTCGGTCCAGACGTTCAACGCTATGGCCTAGATGGCACGCTCTTAGCGACCTACCGCCTGAGCCCAGGCATCAGCGCGATCAGCCTGACGAAGGAGAGTCCAACGGGTACCGAGCTGCTGGTCGTCGGCTTCGAAGACGGTAACGTTGAGACTCTGGCTCTCGACTCGCTGGAGTACGGCTTTAATACACAGGTCGTCATCCAACGTTCATCTCGAGTAACCAGGATTATCCCAGTAGAAGGCAGCTTGATCGCCATCGGTATGGCGAACGGCTGGACCGGTCTCTGGGATGCATCATCCCGCCGGTTGCTGGATCAGGTCGAGCTGCATGGCTCCGCCAACCATCTCTTGTCCGAAGGAGGCCGCCTCCACATCGCGACGGACCTAGGTCAGTCCTTCAGTTGGGACGTGGCCACGTTTAATCTGGATTATTGCGCGCTGCTGCGACAAGTCTGGGAAGACGTCCCGGTGCGGTGGCTCTATGGACAGGCCGTTGCGTTCAACGCCCCTGACCAGCATCGGTGTAAGCCTGACGCCCTCCCTGAAGAGAACCCGAGCAGCTCTCCTCCGGGTTGAACGACGAAGAGACGTTCCCCGAGACTGCCCCTCCTACTCCATTCTGCGCCGCTTGATAGTCCTTATAGGACATCTCCTTACTGACTCTCTCGTGCATTGAAGAACCGTCTAAAGGAGTGAAGCGAGCTAAGAGAGGGCCTACTCTCACCATAGGAAAATGACCACGAATCGCAGTCCGATGAATGGTAGACCGGGACACTGGAGATCTCCTCTATCCCCGACGACTTTGTGGGAAATTGGTAGGATTACTATGTTAGGATCAACATCAATCGCGTGGCTTCATTCGTCGTCACGACGGCATACACTTCACCCGACAACGAACCGAGCATGACACAGGACAAGCACGAACCAATAGCGGTACACAGTCAGTTTTACGCTCGCTGGGCTGAGCTCGTGATCCGATTCCGCTGGCTCGCCTTAGCGCTCGTAGCCATCGTCACAATCGGCGCCGGATATCTGGTCTTGACCCAACTTCGCATCGATCACAGCGTCGAGAGCTTCGCGCCGCCGAACTCGCCAGAGATCAAGACACTCCACGAGTTTCGAGACACTTTCGGCCGAGCCGACCCCTATTTAATTCTCGTCGAAGGAGATGTGTTTTCCCTACCCTTCTTGAAGAAGCTGAAGGCCTTTCATAGCGCCATCAACTCCGTCGACTTCAAGGTGACCCCGCCTCCGCGTCTCGAGAAGACGACTAAGCCCCCGCCGGCAAACGACGACTTTGGCTTTGAAGAGGAAGACGAGGGTTGGGGCGATGAGGCCGAGGGGTCCGTCATCGAACGCACTATCTCTCTGATCAACGTCCGGCAAACCAGATCCGTCGAAGGAGGGATCGAGGTCCGTAAACTCCTCGATCCCTTCCCCAAAGAGGACGCGCTACCAGCGCTCCGCGAGGCCGTTTTAAAGGACAAGTTCCTCGTGGGCCAAGTGGTCGGGCCAACCGGGCAACATGCAGTAATCACAGCCTATACTGTCGACATGTACGACGGTGATGTGATGAACGTCACGGCCGAGTTGCTCAAGGTCCGAGACAGGTTCCATAGCCCTGATTTTAAGATCTATGTGACTGGCCCACCGGCCATCGCCTCCGAGATCAACCGGATGGTCATCGAAGACCTAAGTCGACTGGGTGGCTACGCACTGATCGCGATTATCTTCGCGCTCTTCTGGTTATTTAGGAGCTGGATCGGGATCGCGGGACCGGTTCTCGTCATCATCGTCTCGGTTCTGTGGACCCTTGGATTCATGGCGGCTGTAGATCTCCCCGTAAGTATCCTCTCGGGCATCCTCCCCGCGTTCCTCTTTTGCGTTGGGGTTGGCGACTCCATTCACATGCTCTCTATCTACCGAGATCTACGTCGTCAGGGACACGCTCACCACCAGTCCATCGTGGACGCTGTCTCGATCACGGGACAGCCCGTCTTCTTTACCTC
>CALELH010000698.1 GCA_937902595.1 uncultured Myxococcales bacterium | reverse complement strand
TGGTGGCGCAGGTGCCGCTGGTGGTGCTGGTGGCGCAGGTGCTGCCGGTGGTGCTGGTGGCGCAGGTGGAGAGCCAGCAGCAACCGAATAAGCATCAGCTGATCGTTCAGCGACGAATGGCGGGCCATCTGGTCCGCCATTTTTTTTTGTCTAGCCCTGGCCCGATGAACGCTGGACTCCGCTGCGTCCCAACTCTCTGGCGTGTACTGCGTTAAGATGAGAACTTAGGGCACTCTAATCTTGAATTAGCTTATTGCGAGGGCCCGGCGCTCGTTGGGTCTCATTGAAGTGGGGGAGAGACTTGGGACTTCAAGATGTCAGAAAGCGCGCTGGAGGTGCGCTGATCCGGGGTAGTCTGACCTCCCTGACGCATATGATGCGCTTGCATCCAAAAGCGCGTGCTCTGCTGAAAAAGGTGAGCGTTGAGAGCGACGTGAGTTACGGAGCCGATGATGTACCAGCGCACATCTTAGATGTATACCGACCTCGCCACCTCGATGGACCGTTGCCTACTTTGCTCTACATCCATGGGGGGGGATTCCGGATTCTCTCAAAAGATACCCACTGGATGATGAACGCGCTCTTTGCGATGCAGGGGTTCACCGTCTTCAGCGTCAACTATCGCCTCGTCCCTGAGGATCCGTTTCCGGCCGGGCTCACAGACGTTTTTCAGGCGGCGCGATGGATCCAGAAGCATGGTGCGGAGTATGGCGCTGATCTGTCTCGATGGGTCGTAGCTGGGGAGTCGGCTGGGGCAAACCTGACCTGTGCGTTGTCCATAGCGAACTGCACCAAGCGGCCTGAAGCCTGGGCTGCCGAGATCTATGACCTTAACCTCCCCATCCAGGCTATCTTACCCGCCTGTGGTATTCTTGAGGTCGCGAACAGCGGTCGCTTCAAGGCACGAAAGCCTAAGCTGTCGACGCTGTTAGCCGACCGGATTGGGATGGTCTGTGATCAATATTTGGCGGGACATGAGACGCCCGAACTCGCTTCTCCCATCACCATCTTGGAGTCGGACTGGGTAGCCGATCGGCCGTTTCCACCGACGATGGCGATCTGTGGGACCAAGGATCCGATCCTAGATGACACCAGACGGTTGGGTTCGGCTTTGTCAGCGCGCGGAGTCTCTAATCAGATCGAAATATATGAAGGAGGACTCCACGCCTTTCACGCGGCGTTTTGGACGCCCAGATCCATTAAGGCCTGGGAAGCGCAGTACGCTTTCCTTGATGAGCACGTCCCAAATCGGCTCCAGTAAATGTACCGTTTAGTACATTTGTTATGTTGGGGGCGCCGCGGATATGCTACAGACTTCATCGAATCCTTCAGAGTTATAGATGGCGAGAATCATGATGCACCGACGCTTTTTGTTGAGCAGGAGACCCTTCGGAGAGCCTGTCCCTGAGGACTTCACCTATGAAGAGGTCGCGCCTCTCGAACTACTTGATGATCAATTCAGGGTGGCCAATCACTTTATCTCACTTGATCCGGCGATGCGTGGATGGATGACGGAGCTGCCGTCTTATATTCCGCCTGTCGAGCTCGGTGCAGTGATGCGTGCCTTCGGTGCCGGAGAGGTCATCGAGTCACGTAATGAGGCGTTCCCGGTCGGAGCATACGTTACGGGCCTCGTCGGTGTTCAGAGCCAATGTGTCAGCGACGGTAGAGGTTTCCATCGTGTCTCTCCCGGTGAAATCGGTCTAAGCGCGTTCGTTGGGCCGTTGGGCATTCCTGGTCTAAGCGCTTATTTTGGTCTGCTACATGTGGGGAAGCCCGAGGCTGGTCAGACCGTCTTGGTCTCCGGCGCCTCGGGTGCTGTCGGTTCCATCGTGGGCCAAATCGCCAAACTTAAGGGCTGTCGGGTCATCGGGATCGCCGGCGGACCTAAGAAGTGCGCCCATTTGGTCAACGACTTAGGGTTTGACGGGGCCATCGATTATAAGGCCGGAGGCCTCAAAAGGTCGATACGTGCGCTGTGTCCTGATGGCGTTGATGTATATTTCGACAATGTCGGAGGCGAGATCCTAAACGCGGCCTTAGGTTGGCTGAGTCTAGGGGCCCGCGTGGTGGTCTGCGGGGCGATCT
>CALELH010000697.1 GCA_937902595.1 uncultured Myxococcales bacterium | reverse complement strand
GTGACACCAGTGTTGATCGCCGGTGTGAACGCGACAGGGATTACCTTGGGGACTGCGGTGGGCGATTCGCCCTGGCCCTGGCTACAGTTTATGTGGGGGTTCGGGCTCATTTTTGGTCTCTTAGGACTGGGGCTATTTGATCGAATGGTGACTGAATGAAGGCATTTCCAATTTTCACTGTCCTCGCGCTAGCGGGGATCTTCTTAGCGCACTATCTCGTATTCGTCTTCGTTCCTATGGAGGCCACTATGGGAGCGGTTCAGAGAATATTCTATTTTCATGTGCCGAGCGCCTGGCTGTGTTTCATCGGTTTCATTCTGTGCTTTGGAGCCAGTATTGCTTACCTGATAAAGCGAAAGTCTAAGTACGATCTCTTTGCCCTAGCTTCTGCTGAGGTCGGCCTCCTGTTCGGAGGTATCGTTCTGGTGACGGGGCCACTGTGGGCGCGTGCAGCCTGGGGGGTATGGTGGAAGTGGGAGCCTCGATTGACCAGTATGGCGCTCTTGGTTCTTATCTTTGCTGCGTATTGGGTCCTTAGGAGTTTCGCGGGAAGAGGTGAGGGGGTCCGGAAGTTCGCCGCGGTGTTAGCGGTCTTCGGCACGCCGAACATCTTCTTTGTTCACTACGCCGTCAAGAAGTGGCGCGGTGATCACCCGGACGATGTAATCAGTCGATCAGATCCAGATATGAGGATGGCGTTGTACAGCTGCTTAGCCATCCTTCTCGTGGTCTTTATTCTACTCTTGGTGAGCCGATATCGTGCTCACAAGCAGCGGGCTGTTCTCGGTTTATTGCGACGACGAACCAGTCGTCTAGGGGGTCTATAAATGTCTGTTTTCAGTCGAACGCGCCTGGTGCTCTTAGCCATAACTCTTGGTCTTTTCCTATGCCCACTGAACCTCTTCGCTCAAGAGGCGGCGGCGACGGAGACAGCAGCGGCAGAGCAAGCCCCCGCGCCCACAGTCAAAAGCAAGACCACCGACAAGTTCGAGCGCGCAGAGCGCGTTGAGTCTATGCGCTATCGCCACTTGTGGATCGCCTACTCCCTGATTTGGCTGCTGGTGTTTCTGTTTGTGTTTCGAACGTGGAAGCTGGGACAGCAGACAGCAACGGAGTTGGAGTCCTTGAACCGGCGGCTCAAATCACTAGAGGAGCGGGAGGAGTAAATGGAGACGCCCGAGCTCCTTACGACCCCGCCAGTCACCCACCTGGTCTACATCCCGTTCATCCTCTTTATTGGGATCGTTATCGGCTTTGTGATTGGACGAAAAGCCGGGATGCGAGCCGGGGAGGCCGAGTATCTAGGTGGGTATGATGGCGATGAAGATCTGCTTGATTAGTCTGATAATCTTAAAGCCATTCATAGCGCCGTTTCTCGCCGCTGCTTAACCGAGTACACTGTCCCCATGGATGTTCAGTTCCCACGAATTGTGGCGCTCTGTATGCTGGGGTTCACCCTGTACCTACCCCAAGTGTTCGCGGCACCATGGCCCAATGGCGACATCCCAAGCGATGACGCATATTTCAAGCAAGGGTGGGGTAGAGCGCTCAGCCCTACCGAATCGGAGCATGAGGCGTCTCGCTGGTTACGAGAGGCCAAAGACGCGAACTCGAAGAGCACGGCTCTCTTGATGCGAGGCTTAGCTCGTTATCGCCGTGGCCGTTATCACAGCGCGGTGAGTGATCTGACTCAGGCAAGAACAGGCATCGCGAATAAGGATCTTGCCGCGTTCTTCCGTGCTGAGAGCCTCTTCCATTTGGGTAAATACGCCGAGGCTCAGCGAGCTTTTGGGCAGTTTCGTCGTAAGTTCCCTAGGTCCGCCTGGCGATTTAGAGCGAGGGCCCGCTTTGGGGATTGCCTCCTGTTTGCGGGAGAGGTCAAGGCAGGCATCTCCGCATTAGAAGGTGTGGTCCGCGACTACCCAGATTATCCACATCCTGTCTCCATCCGTGTGTCTCTAGCGGATGCTCATCGAAGTCTGGGACAGCTAGACAAAGCCGCAGAGTGGCTTGATAGGGTCATCTGGGGCTATCCGGAAGATCCGCAAAGTCATTCCGTGAGAGAGATGTTGCGTGCGGTCGAGGCTTTAGGTGGCCGTACGCCACAATACACGCCGGACGCGTTATATACGCGTGGACTCGGTCTTCGTAAGCGGAAGTATTTTGGACCCGCGACCCTGGCGCTGCAAGAGGTTGTAGATGATGTTCGAACCTCCCCATCTCTGAGGTGGCGAGCGCGTTACCAAATCGCTCGAACCCTATTTCAGATGGAGAGGTACCCGGAAGCAGTCACTTCCTTCCAAGCGCTGGTTACTGACGCTGGGAACACTCGCTCAAGCCGCTGGGCCAAACGATGGGAAAGCTACAGCCTTGAACACCTTGGACGGGTCGATCAGGCAGCAGAGGCGCTCTTAGCGGGACGGGGCGATCCAAAGAGGCCCACGACGGAGACGCTCTACAAGATCGCTTGGCTCTATTTTGAT
Source organism: uncultured Myxococcales bacterium (assembly GCA_937902595.1). GTDB lineage: Bacteria > Myxococcota_A > Bradymonadia > UBA7976 > UBA1532 > UBA1532. The sequence continues at coordinate 1,321 of CALELH010000697.1, read as the reverse complement.
GGTGCTCGTTATGCAAAGGCCGCAGAGTATTTCGGTCGCGTCACGAAGAAGGGGGGTACGTGGGCACGAAAGACGCGCTTCATGCGTGCGTGGCTCTCATATCGATTAGGTGATTATCCCGTCGCAGCGGAGGCGTTCAAGCGTCTACAAGTGGCCAGCCGACATCGCGCGGACCGATACGGATACTGGCTCGGTCGGACACTCGCAAGAATGGGAGATTGGGATGCTGCTGCCGCGACCTATAGAGGCATCATTGAGTCGAAGCCGAATAGCTATTATGCGTATCAGAGTAGGGCGCGTCTGGATGAGTTGAGACAGCCTTTCAGAGAAGAGGGTTTGGCGGCGGGTAGGGTTGACGCCAACGCCCCCTCCGAACAGAAGCCTGAGCCTGGTGTCGCCTGCGACGCAGATGATGAGCGCCCGGGCTGTCGACTCGTCCACGCGATAACCGCCAATGTACCAGAAGAAGGTGTCGAGGAGGCCCCTCCGTCGCCAACGCCGAGATCCAAGGTCATGCTTACAGACCCAGTACAAAACCTCCGAGAGCTGTTGTCTCGGTGGGGGGGAGGCTTCAGCGCCATAGCCGAGGCCTATGAGCTCGCGATCATTGGGGAGAGCCGATGGGCTGCGCGGCGGCTTCGCCTTGTCAGTGATGAGCTGCGTGACTTTAGACGAGCCTCCCGGCGTAATCGCCGTCGTTGGGCCCATCAGCCAATCCCATACGTGGATTATCGTGAAGGTCCGCGCAGAGCAGAGTGGGGCCGATTGGTGAGTGGAGACAAGAACCCTCGTAGCAGTAGCCGGCGAATTCGTTTCTTAGGGAGCAGCAAAGGGTCCGAGTTTTGGGCGCTTCTGCGCGACACCTACGCTAGTCTCGGTGACCACCATTACGCGCGGCGACATACATCCAAGAGAGATCGTGTACGCGGTCGACCAGAGGGCTCGGGTAACCAGCTTTGGAGGCGTAGGTATGCGAGAGCGTTTGAGCCGATCGTGGTCGCGCAGTCAGCGCACTATGGCTTGGACCCATCATTCATCTGGGCGCTCATGACCGTGGAGTCTACGTACAACCCTTGGGCCATCAGCCGTGCGGGTGCTCGTGGCCTTATGCAGGTTATGCCCCACACGGGTGGGCTGGTTGCTGACCGAATGACATGGAGAAACTTTGGTCCCGCGCTGTTGTATGAACCCGAGGTCGCGATCGAGATGGCTGCTTGGTATTTCCACCAGCTACTTGAGAAGTTCAATGGTCAATTGCCTCTGGCCATCGCAGGCTATAACGCGGGCCCACACCGGGTCGCGCTCTGGTTACGGCGTAAGG
>CALELH010000696.1 GCA_937902595.1 uncultured Myxococcales bacterium | reverse complement strand
GGCGGCGAGAGGATGACCCACGGCGACTCCGCCGGAGTTCACGTTCGTGATCTCACGATTGATCTCAAGCTCTCTCTCGCAGGCGATGTACTGGCTGCTGAAAGCTTCGTTAATCTCGATGAGATCCATCTGTCCAATGTTCATATTCGCTCTGGCGAGCGCTGTCTTGATGGCCTCAACGGGCCCGATCCCCATGTACTTGGGGTCAACACCAGCGGACGCACTCGAGATGAGACGACCAATCGGCGCGAGACCTCGCTCTGCGGCGACGGCCGCAGTCGTCATCACCATGGCGCCCGCGCCGTCGTTAATCCCAGATGCGTTGGCTGCGGTCACCGTCCCATCCTTCTTAAAGACTGGGCGTAGATTTGCCATGGCCTCACGGCTGAAACGAGATCGGAAGCGCTCAGGAGCGAGCGGGCTCAACTGTGGGTGCTCATCCACTTCGACGACGCGCTCGCCTTTTCTCGTCTTCAGGGTGACTGGCACGATCTCTTCGGCGTAGCGTCCGGCTTCATGGGCTGTCTGCCACGCAGTTTGGCTTCTATATCCGTAGTCATCGGCGTCTTCCCGAGTAATCCCATACTTCTCAGCCAGGTTCTCCGCCGTGATCGCCATCTCACAGCCAGCGACAGGATCCATAAGGACCTCGCGGAGATAGTCATTCATGCTCGCGCCGCCCAAGCGGAAGCCTTTTCGAGCGCCACGGACGACGTGGGGTGCCTGAGTCATATTCTCGGTCCCACCAGCCAAGACCATCGTTGCCTCTCCCAAGCGCAGTAGTTGAGAGGCCTGGGCGAGACTCTCAAATCCTGACCCACAGAGTCGGTTGATGGTGACCGCTGGCGTCGGGATAGGCGTACCTGCTTTCAGGCCGATGTGGCGAGCACCGTAGATCGCATCCGCGCTGGTCTGCATGACGTTTCCAAAGACAACGTGGTCGATGTCATCGGCAGAGACCCCCGCTTGCTCGATAGCCGCCTTACTCGCGATGACGCCGAGGTCGATCGCTGAGAGGTCAGTGAAGACCCCGTTAAAGGTTCCGAAGGGCGTGCGCTTACCACTGAGGAAAACGATGTCCGCGCTCATGATCAATACTCCTACTAAAAGAACATGCGAAATTCGGTCACGCAGTGCGCGCCGTCGACCGCGGAAAATTACCCTTCCCGGCGTGCTCTCGTCTAGCGATCACAGCGATTTTCCACTCCAAAGAACCCATTTTGTCGAAAAAAGCGTGTTTTGGGCGATCAAGAAGCCCTTTTCTGTCGGTGTTGCCGCGCCCCCTTCGACCCATCTATGATGTGCTCCCAACGGATCACCTCATCGTTTCTCACGGAGTAACTTAATGTTTCGGATCTTGATCGGCCTGCTGTTTGTCTGCTTGACCGCGTGCGGAGGCGACACGTCGACCTCGACCAATACCGGCCCGGATATGGCTGTTGATGCAGGTGCTGTCCCTGATGGGGGCGTAGACACCGGGATACCGGACTCAAGTGTGGGTATGGCGGCGCTCATGGTCGATCCTGACATCCTCGATTTCGGTACGGCCGGTATAGGCGCTCGCTCTCAGCTTGACGTCGTGTTGCGAAATACAGGGGATGCAGACCTACAAGTGACAGGTCTGAGCGGTCTCGCGCCTCCGTATAGCGTCAGTCGATCTCTCCCTATCCGTATCCCTGGAGGTGCTCAGCGCACATTGGTAGTCGCCTTCGAGCCGAGTGAAGTTGGCGAGTTCAACCAGGCGGTCGTCGTCGAGACTGATGTGGATGGTGTGAGCGGCGCTCTGACTCTGAACGGCCGCGTGGAGAGCGCCGATGGTCGATTACAGACGATGGAACTCAACTTCGGCATCGTCTTACCCGGGGAGTCTACGTCTGATTTCGCCGTGGTTGAGAACCTCTCGACAGCGACCTTAACCATCACCGCTATCGACGGAATTATGCCTCCGTTTAGTATTCCAGAGGGCCAGTTACCGGCCATGGGCGACTCCATGGCCGAGGCGCGTTGTTTGATCAATTTCTCTCCAGAAGAGGAGGGGGATTATGCCCAGACGGTGACGGTGCGGACGAACGCTGGAGACTTCATGATGAGTCTCGTAGGGCGGTCCCTCGCCCCTGGCGCGATCACCTTGCAAGCTGTAGGACCAGCTTGGTCTCCGACGGATGAGGACTCAACTTTGCGGATCATTGGCGGGCCTTTCCCCGATGAAGCCCCGCGCATATTGGTGGGAGAGATTGAGCTAATTAATCCTCAACGAGTCGATCAGTTCGTCGTCACGGGGACTCTACCGACCGATGACGCAGCCCCACTCGGGCCACAGGATGTTCGCGTCGAATTTGGACCGACCTTCGGGCTGTTGACGGGCAAGTTCATTCGCACACCACCGATCGCTGAAGGGCAAAGCCTCAATGAGGCCGATCTTACGGAGCCTATCGGTCCTGACGGAAACCCGTGGCGCTTCGATACACTCCGGACGGAGGGCGCAGAGCTCACCATTCTTCCCGACACGGTGCTTGTCGCAGACCGGGACGAGGTGGATCTGACCATGGATGCCGCTGTGACCATAGGGGGGAGAGATGGACTCGTGGTCTTCTCCCATCGAGATCGTGGAGGCCCGGGTGATAGAATCAGAGCATGGAGTGGCCTACGTTTTCAGCTGAATGAGGCGCGTGGTTCGGTCCTAAACACCGTGGTTGAGCACGCCGGTATGGGTCGTGCTCCCGTGGTGGTCATCGAAAGTGGATTTGTCGCGTTTGAGGGGCTTACGGTCCAGGCAGCCCGAGCTGCCGCATCAGGGATCAACTACCTTGGGGGTTCAGTGAGCCTCGTCGGCGCGCTCTTCGATAACCTAGAAAACACCGCAATGAACCTCGCTTCGGCCGAGAGTATCGCTCAGCTCAGCGGTACGGTCGTGACCTCAGGATCTCCGGTGGTCGCTCGAGCGCCGCTCTTTGGGCGCCTTCCGATTGGGCCGGGGCATGACTGGTCCCGCTCGGAGGGGGGAATTCGACTGACCGGTTCTACGGGTACCACGCGTTTGGCGAATCAGCCTGCTGGTGTGTTCTACACCAACCACGGCCTGGAGGTTGAAGCGAACGCGAACTTTACTATCCCTCCTACCGTCCCGTTTCGTCTCTCCGGCGACCTGAGTGTACTGGCCATGGGCACTCTGACGATCCCCGGTGGTGGTGCGCTTCAGACCTCAGGTTCGCAGGGGCAGATCACGATTGAAGAGGAGGGGACGCTGGCGCTGAGCGGGACGGCCGAGGATCGCCTGGTCATAGGCGATGATCAGAGCGACTGGAGAGGGATAACCGTGAACGGTGCCCTGACCGGTGGGTTTCTCACGGTCAATGGCGGTGAATTAAATCTCGAAGCGGACTTCGGTGATATTGAGGGCCTGACTGTGACTCGGGCACCGCTGATGATTGGTGGCTCTGGAAATCTGCTCGGTCTGACCTTCCAGTCAGACGACGATTCAATCGCCATCACTACAGGGACGGGCCGCCTCGCTGGGACCGTAGACAGTGGCGCCGCGGTCGATGTTCAATTTGGTGACCCAGAGCTCTGCGATCGTTGGGACCTCTCCGGCCTCAGGAGAGTAGATAATGCCCCTCTTGCGACGAATTGCCCCTAGGATCCTAGAGTCTCATCGAGGCTCAGATAGAAGAGAGGAAGAGTCCAATTTGCGTCGCTCATACCGAGGGATGTGACCGCGCCTGGCGCGGTCATAAGCTGATGTAATCGAGCGCTCTGCGCCATTAAATGAACGCCCCCCTCGACGCCCTCGTGCTCCGTTGTGACCATCAGTCGAGGGGTCTCTGGTGGAAGTCGATCGGCGAAGCGCCGGGCATATGCAGCCTTAGTTCTATTGTAGAAAAAGACAAACCAGGTTGTCGCAGGGTCTAGAGGATTCGCGCCTCCATGGGACAGCTCTCGGGCGTCGCAGACCGTGGCTGCAGCAATGCGTGTTTTTCGGCACCGGAGCGCGAGGTCTAGCGCGGCGGCGCGGGCATACCCGACCCCTAAGGCGGCCAGATGGCTGATGGGCGCCTCCGGTAGTCGAACCGAGAGGGGATTAAAGAGCTGCGCAGATGGCCCGCCTCGTCCATACATCGAAGCGATGAGGACGGCGAATGAGGCCGCCCGAAGCGCCGGCTGCCCAGTGAACTCTTCAGGGAACTCCAGAACGAGAACTCCATTCTCTGGTGCGTCTTGTCTCAGCATAGAGACGAGGGGCGAGCTTCCATCACTGACGACGGCGTGCGCCGGGACCCTCAGCCGTTTGGCGTGGCGTGCTGCAGCGAGTAGATCGTGATGTCGTCCGGACCGGGACAGGAACAGTAGGTGCGTTCCATCTGGTACGCCGCGTTCAATGAACTCATATGGACTTAGGACCCAGGAGGGATGACCGGACGCTTCATGGGCTCTTGCCCACAGCTCAGCGCATGCCCGGAGAGTTCCGGCGGTCACGATTGCGACGGGGCCGCGGAGTGATTCGCGAAGCCGTGTTACGCGCCAGCCGACGAGGCTAGACTCTATCCTCTGTGCGAGTTTTGCGGGGCTGAGTTGGTTCGCTGGGTCCGACATAATGCTGAGTGAGTCCTTACTGTCTCAACTCCATTTCATCATAGGACCGCCTTATGCCGCCAATTTCAGTCGGTCCCAGGCTGAGAAAGTTCGAGGAGAACTCCTCCGGTCGCCGCGGGGTGCACGAACGCCACCCGCATCCCCTTTGCGCCTTTACGGGGCTCCTCATCGATCAGCCGAACGCCGTTTCTCTTATATTCGGCGAGCACGGCGTCGATATCGGTGACCTCGACGCAGACGTGATGAATACCCCCTCTGCGTTTCTCCAAATATCGCGCGATTGGACCAGTATCATCCATCGGCTCCAGTAGCTCAAAATGGCTCTCGCCCACCGAGAAGAAGGCTGTGCGCACCCCCTGATCAGGGACCTCCTCGATGTGCTCTACCGTCTGCCCAAAGAGCGTTTCGTAAACGGGGAGCGCTGTCTCGAGGGAGGGGATCGCGATACCGAGGTGATCGATCTTCTTGAACCAAGGATTGTCAGGACTCATTTATTCCTCCGCTTGATCTTAGCGCCGCGCCACCTAACCTCGAGCACTGGGCCTCTAATCCTACAGCCCATATCATGAACATCACGTATGGGTCGAAGGCTCATTCGACGACCGTCGTCATGGCCCCACACCTGCTTGGGACCAGATCCGCTCACACGTCGTAGTCCAGCCTTGGCGGCAGCGGCGGTCAGTTGACCGACGTTTTCATCGTGGGCAAACCCGTTGTGATACAGGATCTGCATGCGTGCCTTTAGACGTTTTGTGGAGGTGTTCGATTCAGCGACGATTCGGCGTCGGGTGCTCATCTTACGCGTCGTATTTGCTAACCACTTGGGCGCGGCCCCTGGTGCTGGCACAGGATGAGGCTTCCGGCAGTCGCCTTTAGGGCTCTGACTCGCTGTGGGCAGTCTCGACCATGAGAGGTCAAGTTGAGTCTCCCGCTGTGCACCCGGGGGGGCGACCACTCGGTCCACACTCAGCGACCACTTAGTGCCTTTGGATTCGACTGTCTGGTCTTTGAGCGTTGAAGCTAGTTGAGGCAGCTTGAGACTCTTTAGAGCCTCGTAAATGCGTCCATCGACTTCCTGGTCGAGTCCAAAAATACGCGCCGTAAGTTTGAGCTCGCGTCCACCCTTCCAATCTGTTTGGTAGCTCCAAACACGATGTTTCGCTTTGAGCAAGCGAGCGTCCAGGCGAGTGAGCAACCTCCTCCAGAGAGCCGGAAGATCACTGGGGACCTCGGCTGTGGCTCGAGTACTGAATCGATCTCGTCGTTTTTCATCCGTCTCAGCGTCGATTGGCGGAGGCGGAGCGACCACCGCTTCACTGCTCTCGGGCGTCGCAGTACTGCAGCCGAACAAGCACAGCCCGAGAAGGAGAAGTCGGCGCATCATTCCGCCAGAAGAGAGAGGAGCTTCTCCAAGAGGTCTCGTGTCGCTACGGCATCCCCCAGCGCGGTGTGGCGCAGCGACTCCGGTGGCGCGACCTCGAAATGTGCGAACGCTGCGTCTGATCCATTCACGTTTGGAGGGAGCTTCCCTGTCGCGATAAGACCCCACAGGAGAGTGTGTGTATCCACCGTTCTATGAGAGAACGCAGGATTCACCTCACGGCCCGCCATCGTGTACATTCTGCGCATAAACGCATTGTCGAACGCGACGTTGTGGCCCACGACCATCGGTCGCCCCCGGCTGGGATCGACAGTCCGCAGAAAGTTGTCGACTCGGTCGCAGGCTTCGGATGGCGAGACCCCCTTCTCAGCGACCTCTGCAGGATCCAGCCGGTTCACCGCTAGCGCCCTTGGGTCGGCGATAATCTCAGGCTCAGCGACCCAAATCTCCAGTTGATGCGTACCATCACCAGAGACGAGCCCGATGGTCATCATGCTGTGGGTCAGTGGGTCGAGACCACCAGTCTCTGTATCAAGAATGACTACGTTGTTTAGGATGTTCATCGCGGCAGGATGCCACCGTACGTCTTTGAGATAAATGGGGTTGATGCTGTTTGACTCAGGAGCGCGTTCGTTCTACTTCGGAGGCATGGCATTGATTCTCCTGGTTGATGATGAGCCGGCGATCACTGAGAGCCTCGCTTATGCCCTTGAACGGACAGGGTTTGAGACGCTGACGGCGGCAGATTTGGCCTCCGCTGAGCGAAGGTTGAGTGATCACGATGTTGACCTCATCGTCTTAGATATTGTCCTTCCCGATGGAAACGGCCTCGACTGGTTGCGCGGTTACCGGGGGTCACATCGGACACCTGTGATCATCTTGTCGAGTCACGATGAGACCGTCGATCATGTCGTCGGGCTAGAGCTTGGCGCCGATGACTACGTCGGTAAACCGTTCTCACCACGGGAGGTCGTCGCGAGGGTCCGTGCGGTCCTCCGTCGGGCCGAGATGGGGCCCAGCGAGCCCACCCTTCAGGCTGGAGTCTCCATCGACTCCGATAAGCGTGAGGTGCGGGTGGATGGCGTCCGACTGAACTTATCCCGGATCGAATATGAACTCTTCAAGATGCTCGCCGAGTATCCTGGGCGAGTCTATGAACGTGAGCAAATCTTGACCCGTGTTTGGGGCCATGATGTCGCCGTCACTGAGAGAACAGTGGATGTCCACGTTAAGTCGTTAAGAAAGAAGTTGGTCATGGCCGGGCGCCCAGCCGACACCATCGAGACGGTGCGGGGAGTCGGCTACCGCTTGGCGGACTCATAGGTGGTTGGACTTCTCTCGAGAGAGGCCGTGCTCCTCTTAGGCGGAATGACCGTTCTCGTTGGGCTCGCGTTCGTGACGAGTCGAGTCATGCGCTCTTTGGATCACGGAGTCTCGATTCGTTTACAGCTCTTCTTCGGCATCTGGCTTACGTCTTTGCTGGCCACAGGCGTGATCGGGTTTTGGGTCATCGACCGCCTGCAGGTGCGTGCCGCTGAGCTTGCGCTCATCGAGGGACCGTCCGTCCGGGTGGTCGTGGAGATTTTGAGAGAGTTTGGCCCCAAGATTTCCTTAATTACAGCGTTACTTGGTGTCGCCGCGGCGAGCGCAGCTTTCGCTTTTGGTCGCGCGGTCGGGGAGCCTATAGAGCGGCTCACTCAATGGGCCGATGCGGTCTCTCGTGGTGATCGAGACCGGCAATTGCCGAAACCGGCTGGTCGTGAAGTGCGTCGTTTGACCGCGGCCTTTGACTCCATGAGGCGATCTCTGGATGAGCGAATTCATATCGAGCGATTCGCCGCTGACCTATCCCACGAGCTCAAGAATCCCGTGTCGGCCATTCGCGCCGCGACCGAGGTGCTTCTGGAAGGTGCGGCAGAAGACGCCGAGGCCAGAGGGAGGTTCCTGGGGAGAATCGATGAAGCGAGTCGGAGGTTAGAGGTGCTCATCAACGATGTGCTCGCCCTAGCCCGACTCGAGGCACGCCACGCTGAATTGGATCTAGGAGAGGTGCCCCTTGAGCCACTCATCCGTCGGGCGGTAGAAGCCCAGAGCGCGGCGCTAGAGTCCCAGGGAGTTCGTTGCGAACTGAGTTTGATTCCATTGATGATCGAAGGTGACCAACCTTGGTTACGACGAGCCGTCGACAACCTCCTAGTGAACGCGATTCGGTATAGCCCTACCGGAGGCGTTATCGGGATCGAACTCGCAGAGGCCGGAGAGTATGTCTGCATTCGTGTTAGGGACACAGGTCCTGGCGTGGCGGCCCCAATGCGGGCTCGCTTATTCGAACGATTTGTGACGGATCGACGTGAAGCGGATCAGACGGGGTTAGGCCTCGCGATCGTGCGGACGGTCGCTGAGTTACACGGTGGGAGCGTTGAGCTCTTGGAGACCGATATTGGTGCGCTCTTTGAACTCAAGTTTTCGAGGCTTACTCCTAGAGCTGCGCGGTCGTCTCTACGTTCAACTCCGCGATGATCGCGTGAGGATTGACGCCGGCGGGTAGGAGGCGTTTAAGGCGATCAAGCTGACCAGGATTCGTGATCTTCGGATAGAGCGTAGCTAACATCGTCTTGCGGCTGTTGCGGTCGCTGATGGTCTCCAACAAGACCTCAACTTGCATGACGGATAGCCAGTAGTTCTTGGCGACAGCCTTTAGAACGCTGAGTCGACCAGATTCGGTCTTCGCCCACCGCATGGAGTGCCAGATGCCCGCCATCTGGGCGGCTGTGGCGCTCTCATACTGAACCTCTTCACCAGCAGTCATCTCGATAACTCGGGGGGTCTGCGTCTCATCGGTCGTCGGCGCCTCTGCGAAGGCCGGTACCGAGGAAAGAGCGACGATCATCAGTGATTTCATTAGAGTTTTCATCGCGGGCTCCTCATCATGTGTTTAGGGCAGTTAATGGACATGACGCAGTGACCTCCGGAGATATCACATGAATCCGAGTAAAATTTTTCGTTCCGACCTCTTAACGGACAAGAATGTCATCGTTACAGGGGGTGGTTCGGGCATTGGTCGAGCGATCGCTGAGGAGTGTTTGGCCCTTGGAGCGCGGGTCGCCATTGGGGCTCGGAAGATAGATCGACTCGAGCAGACAGCAGAAGAGCTCCGCGCCGGTGGTGGGGATGTCTATGCGGCACCATTAGATATTCGAGATCCTGAAGCGGTAGACGCGTGGGTCGATGGGGTCGCAAGTCATTGGGGCGGACAGATCGATGTGCTGGTGAACAACGCAGGGGGACAGTTTCCGTCGCCCGCGATCGCGATTCGACCCAAGGGGTGGCGCGCGGTGGTTGAGACGAACTTGAACGGCACCTGGTTCATGAGCCAGGCTGTCGCTCAAAAGATGATGTCTAGCGGCAGCGGTCGAATCATTAATATTGTAGCGAACATGTGGCGAGGGTTTCCCGGAATGGCGCATACCGGCGCCGCGCGCGCCGGTGTCGTCAATCTCACCCGAACCTTGGCGCTCGAATGGGCGAAGAGCGGAATCTTAGTGAACGCGATCGCGCCCGGCGTGATTCGATCGAGTGGACTCGATACATACCCGCAGGAGATTCGTGACTCTATCGAAACTGAGGTACCTAAACACATACCGTTAAAGCGACTCGGTACCATGGAAGACGTCGCTTGGGCCGTCGCTTATCTCGCCGGTCCCTGTGGTGATTATATCACTGGTGAGACCATCTGCGTTGATGGTGGGCAAGCACATTGGGGCACGGTATTTCCAATCTGATAGATTTC